>JBKUMA010000116.1:0-5434 GCA_046955055.1 Candidatus Gastranaerophilaceae bacterium | reverse complement strand
GATTAACAATATATTGTGAAAGCTCTGTACTCGAAATATCAGGATGTTGAGCAAGTTTATCCTGCAATAATACTATTAAGCCTTCGCGTCTTAAACCTAATTTAAGTCTTCCGCCGCCCAATCCTGATTGGGTAACGCCGTCTGAACAAAATATTAATCTGTCGCCCAGGCGAAGTTTAAGTTTGTAAACTTTCATACGTCTGTTTTTAAAAGTCTTTGACTGTATAGTGTCGAATTCAGGATGCATAACTTCGTTATCTCTAATCCAGATGAATTCAGGGTTACCTTCTTCAACTATTTTGGCATTACCTTCAACGTCAACTTCTATTGCAGAAAATGTTGAATAACTTATTTTTCTAACCTGACATACTGGAAGTGAGTTCATAATGATTTCGGCAGCTTTTCTGATCGGAATTTGGTCATTTTCAATAAATCTCAGAAGCATGGTAGCTGTCATACATGAAAGGATATTTGCTTTAATGCCGCTTCCTAATCCGTCTGAGAGAACAGCAATAAGTTTTGCTTCATCAGGATAACGTTTGGAGACAAAATAGTCCCCGTAAGCATTCTGATTATATTTTTTCATTTGACTGCAATCAATATCTATGAACATTATCCTTTAATTTTCCTCGTCTTTGTCTTCATAGTCTTCCGCTATAGAGCTCAGGAGTGTTTCTGTCTCAACCATATGCTCGCCTAAAAGACAGGCAATTTCTTGTACAATTGATATATTTTTAGAGATAACTTCATGTGCTTTTTGTGAGATTTTTTCTCTGTTTGTTTCTGTAGAAGTTACGTCTGTAATTACAGCACCAACTATCTCATTTTCTTCGATTGTAAATGCAGAGATATCATATAGACGATTTTTAACGTGATAGCGTTCCTTGTGTAAATCTCGTCCTGTTTTTAAAATTGTTTTAAAGATATCAGCAAAGTCAACTATTCTGTCTATTGCAGCCCCCATAAGACCGTCAGGACGTGCCTTAAACACTTCGTACATATCGCCTGTAAACATTTTCATAAAGCTGTCATTTGCTTCCAGGATATTCATATTGTTGTCAACCATAACAACAGCCGCAGGCATGCAGCGAAGCATTGCTGCTGCTTTTCTAGTGGCAATTTTTCTCATATATGATACACACATTGAAGTTTCAGCATCACCGTCAAGAAGTGCTTTTGCTAAATCTCTACAGGTGGCATATCCGCATCCGCCGCAGTTAAGTTCATCATCAACAGTATGTTTGCCTATTTTTTTCAAAGTTTTTATAATATCTTCCAAAGGATATTCTGTATTTACGACTTTGCATGGTTTCATTTCGTAATCAACGACTGTAGTTGCGGTCTTAGGTATGTAATCACGATTTTTTATTTTTGAAAGTACATCTGAAACCACGTTTAATCCTGCTTTAGTTGTGGAAATACAAGGTCCGCCTACGCATCCGCCTTCACAAGCAAGTGCTTCAACAAAAATAGTCTTTTCAATTTTTTCAGGATTGAAGTTATTTAATGCATTTTCAAGTGCATTAAATCCGCAGATATCTATAAGCTGTATGCCTTCTTTTACTCCTATTCGTTTTATTGTTTCATTCATACCGCCGTCAATAGGGTACAATGAGCCTTCGAATGCTGAGTATGGCACAAACTGGTTATCAGGGTTTATTGAAATATCTGTTATATCGATATTTTCGTCGTTAATCCATATTTTTAATTCTTCAAAAGTCAATGAAACATCTATTAAATCACTTATAGAAGCTTCATTTTTTTTGCCTATACAAGGTCCAATGAAAACAACTGCTATATCATTACCGTATTTTTCTCTCAGTATTTTAGCGTGAGTCATTGCCGGAGAGCCTATTGGTGTAATGGATTTAATATATTCCGGTCTGTAGCGTCGGATAAAATCTACAACTACCGGACATGCACTTGAAATAAATAAACCTTTTTCTGATTTATTTAAGATTTCTGCTGTTTTTATTGAAACTTCTTGGGCACCTAGTGCTGTTTCTGATACATTTTTAAAGCCTAAAGCTTTCAAGATTGCAATCATTTTTTTCGGAGAATGTTCAAAGACTCCGCTCCAAGATGGAGCAAGAGAAACATAAACATCTTTTTTTGCAAGAATTAGGTTTTTAGCCTTGTCAATATCGCTTCGAACCCTTTTAGCATTTGACGGACAAACTTTTACACAGTTACCGCAGGCAACACATTTTTCCGGGATTACGGAAGCGTGTCCGTTTTCAATTTTGATTGCCTTGACAGGACAGTTACGTAAGCACTTGTAGCAGTCATGGCATTCATTTATCAAAGTATAAACCGGATATTGATTATTCATTGAAAACTCCTATTTATTTAAAAAAACGACAAAAATTAAACAGCTTGAGATAAAATTTCTTCTAATTTTTTCTCATCAACATTATTATATTCAACATTGTTAACTATAATGTTAGGACCTTTTGCACACTGGTTTTCGCATCTTGAACCTGCAAGGTTAATTTCCGCTTCCAAACCGTGTTCTTGGATAAAACTTTCTATAAATGCCAGATTTTGTTGATTTCCGCGTGCAAAACACGAACTTCCCATACAAACTGTTATATTTAATTTTGACATAATTCCCTCTTAAAAAAACTATTCTTTCTTAACAATATTTTACTTTATAATTTCCGATAAAGCAAGGGTTTATAAAATTCTTGAGTAGATTTCGTTAATGTTTTTCAGGAATTCTTCTTTGTTAAAAATCTCATCTATTTCAACAGGTGTTAAAAGTTTGGTTATTTCTTCATCGTTTATTAAATTAATTCTAAAATCGCCGTCATTCTCAAAAGCATCAAGTGCATTTTTTTGTACAAGACGATATGCTTCTTCTCTTGTTAATCCTTTTTCAATAAGTTTTAATAAAACTTTTTGTGAGAATACAATTCCGCCAAATTTATCGGTATTTTTAAGCATATTTTTTTCATGAACGACTAAGTTTTTCACAACACCGTTAAATCTTGATAGCATAAAATCAACAAGAGTTAGACTGTCAGGGAAAATTATACGTTCTGCAGAACTGTGAGAAATATCTCTTTCATGCCACAGTGGAATATTTTCCAGTGCTACAATCGAATTTGCTCTGACAACGCGTGCAAGTCCGCATAAATTTTCGGATAAAACCGGATTTTTTTTATGAGGCATTGCAGAAGAACCTTTTTGATTTTTGCCGAAACCTTCTTCAACTTCCAGAACCTCTGTTCTTTGCAGATGTCTGATTTCTGTTGCGAACTGTTCAATTACGCTTGCAATTAGTGCGAGTGACTGCATAAAGTATGCGTGATAATCTCTTGCAATAATCTGGGTTGAAATTTTTGCAGGTTTTAAACCTAAATTTTTGCAGGTAACTTTTTCAACATCAGGTGATATGTTGCTGTAAGTTCCAACCGGGCCAGAAATTTGTCCTACACATATTTGGTCTAAAGCGTGCATAAAGTTTGCTCTTTGGCGTTCTAAAATATCTATCCAGGAACATATTTTTACACCAAAAGTCATAACTTCAGCATGAATTCCGTGAGAGCGACCTATACAGATAGTGTTTTTGTGTTTATTGGCTAAATCTTTTAATGATTGAATTGTTTCATCTAAATCTTTTATGATAATTTTTCCGCTGTCTTGAATTTGGAGTGCGAAAGCCGTATCTATAACGTCGGAACTTGTCATTCCTACATGCATATACTTTGCTAATCCGCCAAGACTTTCGTTTACGCAGGTTAAAAATGCGATTACGTCATGTCTTACCTCTGCCTCAATTTCATCTATTCTATCAAGATTAAAACAGGCTTTTTTCTTCAATCCCTGAATATCTTCTTTCGGAAATTGACCAAGTTCCGAATATGCTTCTGCAACTGCTATTTCAACATCAAGATAATATTGGAATTTGGAGTTTAAATCCCATATTTTTTTCATTTCTTCGCGAGCGTATCTGTCAATCATAAATAGATTATAACATAAAATTTAAAAAACTTTACAAAAAAGGCAATTATTTATTCCGTAAATACTTTATATATATAGAGAAGTATAAAAAATGGGATTGTTATGACTATTAAGCAAATTACAAAAGAACAATTTGAGATAGACTACAAAGGTCTTAAAACTACTTACGGGTCTTATGAAAATTATCTTCAGGCTCAATTGCTTCAATTGAAAAAAGAGTCTGTAATGACTTATGCTAAAAATACCTCTGATTACATAACAAACTCTGTTAAAGGATGGCAATTAGAAAAAGAACAGAAAAAAGAAAACAGTAAAGCAGAATATGAAGCTGCACTTGCTCAATATGATGCAGTGAAATATCAAAAAGAAAGAACTTATTCACTTTTGCAAAGTATTTATAATAATTATGGAGAAGACTCATCGCAGTTCGGTGATAAATACAAATTATTTACACAGTTAAACAAACAGACTTCCAGTGCGGAAACAAATTGGAAAATAGCTATGGATCGTTTCAACAGTGATAACATGAGTGCTTTCAAAGCGTATTTGACCTCCAGACAAATGAGTTAATAAAATATTAAAAAGACTTCATAAATCAAGGTGTAACATGGCTTTACCCCTTGATTTTTTTTATTGCTCATATTATTATCATCTTTGTAGGGTGCTTACGCCAATAATCACTCAACAACAGAAAAGGAAAATTTAAAATGCCAATTAACTTGAAAAACAAACAAGAAATTATCGCTAAATACGGTAAAAATGAAAAAGACTCTGGTTCTACAGCTGTTCAAATCGCTATGATGAGCCAAAAAATTTCTGAACTTACTGAACACTTAAAATCTAATAAAAAAGATTTCGCTACAAAAAGAGGTCTTTTAATGATGGTAGGTAAAAGAAAAAGATTACTTTCTTACTTGAAATCTCGAAATCTTGATGAATACAGAGATTTAATCAAGCAATTAGGTATCAGAGGATAGCAAATCGCCTGCTGTTAAAGCAAGGGTAAGTTATCAAGTACTTTTTTTGAAAAATTTAAAAGACCGTCTAGGACGGTCTTTTTTAGTATAAGAGGGGTTATGAAAGCTTTAAAATCAATGAGATTGCACATAGGTGTTTTTGGGAAAACTAATGTCGGAAAATCTTCACTTCTTAATAAGATTACTAATCAAGATATTTCGATAGTTTCTGAAATTGCAGGCACAACAACTGATGTTGTAGAAAAATCAATGGAACTTTTGCCTATTGGACCTGTTACTTTTTTGGATACAGCAGGTATTGACGATGCCACTGCTTTGTCAGAACAGCGTATTGAAAAAACAATGAAAGTTATTAACAGAACTGATGCAGCTGTTGTGGTAACTGATTTTAACGGTTTTGATGAATATGAATTTGAATTGATTAAAAAGTTTGAAGAATTAAATATTCCTTATCTTGTTGTAGTTAACAAAACGGATGTACAGCCCTTTAG
>JBKUMA010000115.1:0-5455 GCA_046955055.1 Candidatus Gastranaerophilaceae bacterium | reverse complement strand
TTGGACGTGCAAGTCCGTTCATATCGTAAACTGCATTAACACATACTCTATCTTGACCGAAGTGAGTTATATTACTATCATTCATGCAATTGGGATGGTAGAATAAATTGACACTATAACCGTTACTCATTACAAAGCCATAACTTGTTGACGTCTCGTCAGTTGCGGAACCATTTGAAATACCTGTTGCTAAATCACCGATTTTTTTCGGCATGGTCATCTTCTTTTTTGGCTCGGACAAAGTGGTTATTGCATTAGAATTTGTTTCTATCCCACAAGAACGCAAATCATTATTCTTACAAGTCTTTACTATTTGAATTTGCTTTCGTAAATGATTTTCTACAAAGTCTTCGGCATTTGTTGCATTGCCTATGCCTTCTGTGACAGTTATATTTCTTACTGCTTCACCAATTGTCGCTAGTGCTTTTTGACGGGCACCACGATATTTTCTGTCATTGGCATTATTTATCAATGAAGGCATTGTTAAGGCTGCTACAACCCCGATTATACCCAGAGTGATTAAAACTTCAGACAAAGTAAACGCAGCTTTTGGGTTATTTTTATTAATGTGATATATCATATCACTATTATAACAGCTTTTATAGAATTTACAAGGGGTCGAAAACCCTTTAAGGAGCTTTAATTCAGTGCCCCCCCCCCGCAAGCGGTGCTACGCACGTAGTCACTCTGTGCCGGTGTTGCATTATCGCAAAGATACTCGTTATTTGGATTTTGCATGAACTTTACGGCATTTTTGGTTAATGATTTTTTCATACTTGATACTCCTTATTATATATTTACGCGAACAATGCGTTAATCTTATCTAATATTTCCTGAGGATCAATTTCATTAGTAACTTTATTTATATCTCGAGCGATTTGATATAATTTTGCTGCCTCTATTTTATCACCGGTAATAGCAATTGCACGAGCAAGATTAAAATGTGCCAAAGCGTAATTCGGATTACACTCAACAGATTTTTTAAACAAATCTATTGCTTGTCGCACTCTGCCTAAATCATCAAGATAAATTACACCCATGTTATTATAAGCAATATCATAGTTTTTATCATATTCAATAGCAAGACTATATTCTTTTAAAGCCTCATCAATATCACCTTTACCCCAGTATAAAAATCCAAGATTACAATGTATTTTGGCGTTTTCAGGATCCAAATCAAGTGCATTTCTGTAGACAGTCAATGCATTATCAATATCTTCTTTATCGTAAAAAGCACTTCCTAAATTTACATAAATATCAATATCTTTAGGTGTTAACAGGTAAGCACTCTGGTAAGAACTTATAGCAGCATCCAAATCCTGTTTGCCTTCCTGATATACAAATCCTAATGTCTGATTAATAATACTTGTCCACTGTTTTTTAGGATTTAATGTAACAGCAGTCTGGAAATGAGATATTGCACCTTGAACGTCACCTTTTACATACAAAATATTCGCAAGATTAGAATGAACATCAGGCATGTTAGGCATGATTTGAATTAGCTTTTCATAAACTTCAACAGCACTATCATAATCGCCCTGTTCTTCGTAAGCCTGACAAAGATGACGGTAAGCAGAAATATTTAAACTATCAAGCCATATAGCCATTTTATATTCCGTAATTGCATCATCAAATTGTCCCAGAGATCTGTATATATCACCTAAAAGACAATATAGAGGTACAAATCCGGGAGCTTTTTCTATAGCTTCTACATATGTATCAATAGCCTCACTTAATCCCTTTGTTTGCACCTGATAAAATCCCTTTACTAAAATAGGGAAAAATTGCATATAAGATAATGAACGTGCAACATTACCAAGAGCAATTTTATCAAACGGAAGAGTTAACAATGAAAGCAAATACTCAACTTTTGATAAAAAGAAATTTTTGAAACTTCTTGCAGAAGAAACACTATACAGATTTGAAAGCAGAAAATGTGCACAAGAGCTTGCAAAAGGTGCATATTTAATAGCTTTTTTAACGTTTATAGATGCTTCTAAAAATCTCGCTTTTTTAGTATATGTTTCAGCAAGAAGATAGTAAGCCTTAGCCAATTTTTCATTTTTAGAAATTGCCATATCAAGATAATTTATAGCTTTGTCCAAATCGCCTTTAAAAAATTGAGCCTGTCCAATTTTAAAATAAATTTCCGCTGAATCAATGTAAGACTCCAATGCTCTTTGATACTCGGTAATAGCTTCGTCAATGTATTGGCAAGAATTAAAAATATCCAAATGCCACGCCAAATAGAGGTCGCCTAGCCTAACATGCAAATCAGCATTTGTAGGATCATCCTGCAAACCTACCTGGCAAAGCTCAATAGCACTTTTAACATTGCCGGTCTTATATTCTTTATTAATCTTTTTTTCCAGTTGTTTTGTTATAGTCATAATAATTTTGTTTAAATGCTTGACAGGAACTATATAAATGTTCCATACTAACATTGTAATTAATATAATTATAAAATGCAAGTTATTACAAAATAAAAAGCAGAAAAAACATATATGTGTATTATATTTTTCGAGGAGCTGAAATGAAAGAAAACAAAATTTACTTTGTTGATGTTACAAACAGAGACGGGGTTCAAACTTCCCGCTTAGGTTTGGCTAAATTACAAAAAACTATTATTAACCTTATGCTTGATGATATGGGGATTACTCAGTCAGAATTTGGCTTCCCTACAACTCAGCACGAAATAAATTATCTTAACGGCAACCTCGAATTAGTTGAGCATGGTGTAATTTCTAAAACAAAACTTTCAGGCTGGATGAGAGGAATGGCTTCTGATGTAGAAGTTTCCTTTAAAAATGTACCTAAGCTGAAGAATATTAATTTATCTCAATCAACTTCAGAACAAATGATTAACGGTAAATATTTAGGCAAAAAAACTCCAGATGATATTATAAAAATGACATGTGAAGCTGTTGAATGTGCTAAATCAAAAGGTGCTGAAATAATCGGGGTTAATGCAGAAGATGCTTCAAGAAGCGATATTGACTTTCTCATCAGATATGCCAGAGAAGCAAAAAAATGTGGTGCAGACCGTTTTAGATACTGCGATACACTTGGTTATGAAGATCCTAAAACAGCGTATGACAGAATATTTAAAATTGCTAAAGAAACAGAAATGCCTATAGAACTTCACTACCATAACGACTTAGGAATGGCAACAGCATGCTCTGTTATGGGAGCAAAGGCTGCAATTGATGCAGGCGTAGACGCATACATCAACACAGCAATAAACGGTATGGGCGAACGTGCAGGAAACGCTGATTTAGTTTCTTGTCTTCTAGCTGTATTAAAATCAGCAGGGTTTAGCAACAAATATCATATAGATCCAAATATTGATTTAAGTAAGATTTGGAAACTTGCCAAATATACTGCCTATGCATTTGGAGTTCCTATACCAATTAACCAGCCAGCCGTAGGCGACAACGCATTTGCACACGAATCTGGCATTCATGCTGATGGTGCATTAAAAGACAGAAGAAACTATGAATTATATGATTATGAAGAACTTGGCAGAGGCGAACCTGAAATTATTGAAACAGGACGTATGATTACAACGGGTGAATACGGTGGTATAAAAGGGTTCAGAAACGTTTATGACAATCTTGAACTTGAATTCAAAGACGAACATGAAGCAAGAAATATTCTGGAACTTGCACGCTATGCAAATGTACACACGCAAAAGCCTCTTACAACAGGTGAATTAAGATTTATTTATTTCTACCCGGACATAACAGCCAAGATAATGACTGTATCTCCATACTATGAGCCTATGGGTGCAATAAAAGAACGTGTTGATGCACATTTGCTAACAAAACCGCACAGAATTGTATAGCATTTTTATGCTAAAATTGTAGAAAAAAGGAGATATCATGGGACAAACTTTGGCTGAAAAAATTATATCTGAACACGCAGGGAAAAGCGTTAAAGCAGGAGAACTTGTAATTGCAAAAGTTGACGTAGCTGCAGTGCAAGACGGTACTGGGCCTTTAACTGTTCAAGAATTTAAGAAATTAGGTCTGCCAAAGTTAAATAATCCTGACAGAACAATACTTTTTATAGACCACGCTTCACCAAGTCCGCGTAAGGAACTTTCTAATACTCATACAGTTTTAAGAGATTTTTCTAAGGAGTACGGTGCTGTTTTGTCAGATGTAGGTGCCGGTGTTTGCCACCAAAGACTTGTTGAAACATTTGTTAATCCCGGTGAAATTTTAGTCGGAGCCGACTCTCATACTTGCACTTCTGGTGCGTTAGGAGCTTTTGCGACTGGAATGGGCTCTACTGATATTGCTGTTGCAATGGGACTTGGAAAAACTTGGCTCAAAGTTCCTGCTACTTTTAAAATCGAAGTAACAGGCAAATTTAAAGAAGGTATTTGTTCAAAAGATTTAATGCTTTATTTAATAGGTCTTATAGGTGCTGACGGAGCTACTTACAAAGCTCTTGAATTCACAGGGGACACAATTGAAAATATGGAAATGTCAGAACGCTTTACACTTGCAAACATGGCTGTGGAAGCAGGTGCAAAGGCAGGGCTGTTCGTTTCTGACGAAAAAACTAAAGCTTTCTTAAAATCTCGCGGACGTGAAGACAAATTTAGAAAAATGGAACCTGACAGCGATGCTGATTATGAAAGAGTTATAAAAATCAATGCAGAAGATGTACCTCATACAGTTTCTTGTCCGCACACTGTTGACAACACAAAGCCTGTAGAAGAATTAAAAAACGTAAAAGTTGACCAGGTTTTTGTCGGCACATGCACAAACGGCAGAATTGAAGATTTAAGAATTGTCGCAAAAATTTTAAAAGGTAAAACCGTTAACCCAAATGTTAGAATGTTAATTTGTCCTGCGTCAAAAGATGTATACATACAAGCACTTGAAGAAGGTTTAATCACAACATTTGTAGAATCAAATGCCGCAATTTTGCCGCCTGGATGCGGACCTTGTGTAGGAGTTCATGCAGGAACTCTTGCTGACGGAGAAGTTTGTCTTGCAACACAAAATAGAAACTTCCAGGGCAGAATGGGAAATACTCAAGGATTTATTTATCTTGCTTCTCCATACGTTGCTGCTTATACAGCACTTAACGGATACATAAGTGCAGAATAATTATAATCGTATCTGAAAAAATATACTCCACTGGGTATATATCAACGTGTGAGCAATTATGACAGAAAATTCCTTACTATAGATGTAAGGAGAAATTCATGTCAGGCAAATCGCAATACAAAAAAATGCCTCTGGAGGAACTTGTGGTTCTATCACAACAGAACGATTTAAAGGCTCTGGAAGAACTTATAAAACGCGAACAAAAAAATATTTTTGCTGCTTTTTCTTACTTGAGTAAAAAACGTGAAAACGTATCGGACTTAACTCAAGAAGCACTTTTGCGTGTTGCAAAAAATATCCATTCTCTAAAAAATCCTAAAATGTTTAAAAGC
>JBKUMA010000114.1:0-5463 GCA_046955055.1 Candidatus Gastranaerophilaceae bacterium | reverse complement strand
GCCATATACTCTCCATATAATAAAAAATCTGATTTTGTTGTACAATAATTTTATTACAAATATAATTAAAAAAACAATGACAGCGAAAAAAAATATAAAAGAATTAATACAAAGTTTCACAGAAGACGACTACAAACAAAAAAAAGTTAATCTTCATATCCACTCGACGTATTCTGACGGAAAAGGGCAAATAGAAGATATTCTTAATCAGGCAAAAAATAAAGGATATAAGTTCATTTCGTTTTCCGATCACAACACAATAAAAAGCTACCAGGAAACTGATTTATTAAAAGAAAATATAGTAATTCCCGCAGTAGAGTTTGATGTATGGTGCGGAACTGTTTTTATGCATCTTCTTGCATACGGCATAGATGTTAACAATAAAGAACTACAAGCCTTCTGTGCTAAATCAAAACGGGAAACAGAATGGGATATTATAAGAATTTTTGCCAAGAGAGATATTAAAAAATTAATAGAAGCCATTCATAATGCTGGAGGTATCGCCGTTTTAGCCCACCCTGCCTGCTGTTTTGTACTAAGTCTTGACAGATTTGTCAAAAAATTAAAAAACTACGGACTTGACGGTTTAGAAGTTTATTATCCTTATTCGAGATGGCGGAAATATTTAAGATTTTCAACAGCAAAAACTATCGCAAAAATTGCTGACAAATACAATCTGATTAAAACTGGTGGTACAGATTTACACGGCACTATTCTTTAGCCTTATTTTGGTTGAAAAGGATATTCTGGACTCCTTTGGATGTTGCTGCCCCTGCAATTACACCTAATCCCATTCCGATTAAAGAACCTGCCGCTCCGAATTTCTTAGCACCTATAGCTCCTATATATCCCATACCAGCTGCAACGCCCAATACATTCATACTGGATTTTGCGGTTTGGACGCTGAATGATTTTGCTTTTTCTTCTGTATTTTTTCCTTTATTTAAAGATTTAATTAATCGCGGTAATTCCAAAAGCCCCATGAAAGCCAGACCTAATACAGAAGTTCTTTTTAATGCACGACCAGTAAGCTCTTTCAGCCCCATAAAGTCCTTTTTTACGATAATTTTTTGTACCTTAAGCATTTCACCTGTAAGTTTTTTGCAACCTGATGCAACTTCCTTACCGTTTGTAATTCCCATAACTTTTTGAAGAAATTTGCCAAATTTAGTATTATACAGGGTCTTATCGTAGCTGTATAGTTTTTCTACAATTCTTTTTCCGCGTTCTGATTTAACCTTTTTCATTGCTTCATGAAGTAAAGTTCCTCTGAAAAACGAAAAATCATGTTGGTATTTTCTATAGTTATAAGCAAGAGGGATACGCTTTTTAGTAAGCACACAGGCAGAATGTTTATATGCAGCCTTGATATCTCTGCAATCTTCCGGCAAACTTACAACCGTTAACGCAGCCAATCCAATAGCTGCTGCTGTATCACCCTGTTTTATCATATCAGGTATTCCTATAACTCTTCGAGCTGGAGCTATAGAACTTACAACTGTTCGTTCAACCGGATCAAGGGTTTCCTCAATAGGTTTATCGTCTTCAGCAGGCTTAATATCAGCCTTGCTTGGCTGGTGTTTAACAAATTTATGATGAGCGGAAAAAGTTACTTGATTTATTGACACAGTTTAACCTAACCTTATACCTACTCATATATAAAGTATTTTTTACACCAAAAATTGCTACACTACCATGGATAATCGTCTTTTATTTGCCAGCCGTCTCTTATAATTTTAGCTGCACAATAAAGTCCACCTCCTGTTGATAACTTGGAACAATTACTATTCACAGCAGATACAGAGGCATCTGTACCATATGGGACTATTACTTCTTTATTTAAATCAACAGTAAAAGCAAAAACATCTTTTCCCAAAAGATTAGGAAGTTTTGGTCCGTTAATATCAGCATATACATATTGTTGTTTTATAAAATATGGTTTGTCATTTTCGCCTTCAACATGATTCCACCTAAAGAATAGAAACATTAAAAAAGTACCATCATCCAAATATAAAGATATTCTTGTTCCATTGTCTGCTACAGCCATATCTAAATTAGGACCGTTAATAGTTTTCCAGGCAAAACCTGTTTTGTATCCACATTTTATATAATTATCACAAACTTTTGCACCATTAAAATAAGGCTTCCAGTAATTTAGATAATATTTACTTACACTATCTTCATTAACTACTTGATTAATATCAACCCAGTCGACTGCTGAACCGTTTTCGGCTACAGAACGGTTGAATGCTTGCTGTAATGTTGAGTATACCTTTTTTACTTTATTTACTGTTACTTGTTTTTCGTGCTTTGAAATTAATGCAGGCAGAGTCAGTGCAGCAACAACGCCAATGATCCCTAGGGTAATTAAAACCTCTGCAAGAGTGAATGCGGTGTTAGACGTAAGGAGCTTTAAATTTTCGCCCCCCCCCCATTACTGGTATTAGTGAATGATTTTTTCATAATTTCTTCTCCATTTAAATGTACATTTGTGTTTTTATTATACAGATTTATTTATTAAAAATCAAATTATCAATTTTTTCTTAAATAAGTTTCTATAAATTCATCAATGTTTCCATCCATAACAGAGTCAACATTTCCTTCTTCATAGCCTGTTCTGTGATCCTTAACCATTTTGTACGGATGAAAAACATACGATCTGATTTGAGACCCGAAATTAATATCGACATTCTCACCCTTCAACTCAGCAAGTTTTTTTTCATGCTCAGCCTGACGAATTGCGAGAAGTTTTGAAGCCAAAATCTGCATAGCATTTTCTTTGTTTTGAAGTTGAGAACGCTCCTGCTGACATTTAACCACAATTCCCGTAGGTTTATGCAAAATTCTTACAGCAGTTTCCACTTTATTAACATTTTGTCCGCCGGCACCACCAGAACGCATAGTATCAATTTCCAGTTCTTCAGGCGGTATATTAATAGTTTTTTCAAAATCTTCAATAATCGGTGAAACCTCTACAGAAGCAAAACTTGTTTGACGCTTTCCGTTAGCATTAAATGGAGAAATTCTAACAAGTCTGTGTACACCTTTTTCAGCTTTTGCATAACCAAAAGCATATTTGCCGGTAATTTTTATAGTAGCTGATTTAATACCGGCTTCTTCTCCGTCAAGCTTATCAAGCAATTCTACTTTCCAATTATTTTCACCACCTGTCCCGTTACCTGACGAACTTTGGGAACTCCCGTGTGTAGATTCTGCCCAACGCATATACATTCTTAACAGCAGCGAAGCCCAATCCTGAGCATCAGTTCCGCCGGCACCTGCATTTATTGTTAAAATAGCGTCTGCCTCATCGTATTCACCGTTAAGCATTTGTTTTATTTCAAATTTATCCAAAAGCAGTTCCATTTCTTTTAATGCCTCTGAACTTTCTTTTAATAAATCTTCATCCTCAATATCAACAGCAACTTGAGCATCATCTAGAACACTTTGCCACTTTGTAAGGAAATCCAGATTTTCTTTTATCTCTTTTATTTGAGAACCTAACTTTGAAACTCTGTCTTTATTAGACCAAACATCAGGTTCCTGCATTTGTTTCTCCAAAGGCACAAGTTCAGATTCCAGCTTTTCAGGGTCAAAGACACTCCTTAATTTTGTCAAATCTGCTTTTTAATATATTTATTCGTTGTCTAATTTCAATATCCATATACAAATATTACTACAAAAATTACCTAAATAAAAAGCAGGTTGCAAAAGGTACAAATAATGTTATAATAAAGAGGTTATAATAGGGAATACGAGGTAAAAAAATGGCTGGTGTGATAGAAAGTATTAAAAAAATTTACAGTGGTGAAAACGCAAAAAAAACTCACCTGATATTATTTGCAATTTGTTTTGTTTATATGTTATGTTCAACACTTTTTGATATTGCTATCGGAAAGCCTGATAACATGAGACAAAACCCTTTTGATTTTGTATTCGGATTGTTTATTGGTATGTACAGCATTCAATATTTACATAACGCATTACATAATATCAGAAGCGGCGAACTGCCTTTTATAAATGAAATTAATAAAAGAATATTCCTTCCAATGATTGGTATGAACATTGTATGGGGATTTTATCTTGTACTCGCAATTATTATAGGTTTAATACTTTATATTACAACTAAATCAATCATATTAACTTCAATTTACATAATAGCATTATCAGCAATTGCTTTCTTGGCACAATTTTTAACAATAGCACTTTCTGAAAACTTTGAACTTAAAGGATTGCTAAATATTATGTTGATTTTTAGATTTACCAAAGCAGCATTTTTAAAATTCTGGGGCAAAGCGTTAAAAGTTACAGGCCTAGTACTTGTTATTGTGGCAGCATATATACTTTTATACGTTATAGGCGAATTTACAGGCATATCACATATATTAGCATTAGGAAAGGATTATTATCTTTTCGATATAATCACATTACCTGTATTTATGTACTGCTTTGTAATCCTTCTTTATTTTGTTCTTCCTTATTCTCTTATAGATACTTACAATGAAAAAATCAGACCAATATTAGGATATGAAGACATTGAAATTTTAGAAGGAGATAACAATTAATGAATTCCCGACTTTTAGAAGGAATAAAAAAAATATACAGCGGCAAAGATATTGTTTATAAGCAAATTTCCTTATTCTCAATTATAGGCATATTATCGATTTTAGGTGCTTATCTGTATTTGGGTAAAGCAAGCTTTTTTACAATAAAATCGTTCACAATATGGATAGTTGCAATAATGGAATTTGTGTGGACTTTTTATTTCATCGGATATGAGACAAAGTTAATTAACAACATCTTCCATTCACCTGACAATATAGTTCCGGAAATGAACAGAGAACCGGTAAAAATTATGTATAACAAGTTTCCGCTAGTTTTATTTATTATTAATTCGTTAATTATTTTAGCGTCTATAACCACTCACAAAGAGAATTTAATATTTTTACTAACTATAGTAATAAGTATGATAATGACGCTTTTCCAAATCGGTTTTGCAAAACAATACAGTGACAGTGACATTCTTGATATATTCAAAGTATTAAAAATAAAAGATTACATTGCTATTTTTATTAAAAGAATACTTATAAATCTTGCTGCATTTATTACAAGTTACGGAGTAGTATTCGTGGCTGTATTAATAGCAGGACTCATTGTTTTGCTTACAGGTTTTGTGCACTCCCACTCGTTTTCAGAGATTGTAGCTTCCGCTCAATCATCACAACTGGCTTTAACAAAACTTTCAATATACTCTACAACAATACTTTTAAACTATTTCATGACCATTGGTAACTTAGCATGGGATTATGATGTTGTAAAACTATTTGAAGAACGTTCTAAAAAATCTTAATTCTTCCGTCATCAACAATGTCGATAGGTTTGTTTTGTTTTTGAATATAATCTTCAATACATTTGCTTACGTCAAAATCATATTTAACTTCGGCTTCTTTTATTTTATTTAAT
>JBKUMA010000113.1:0-5562 GCA_046955055.1 Candidatus Gastranaerophilaceae bacterium | reverse complement strand
TTTTGGGTTAGTATTTATTGTTTGCTGAAATTTACTTGGTTTATATTGTAATAAAATTTGGTTTATCATTAATAGCTTGCTCCATTTTGAATATTACTATTTATTTTAAAACACGTAAAAAATTTTTTTGCTATTTATATAATTACTCAAACTCCCTGTTAAAAATCATCAAACCAAGTGTCTTTTTACAAAATGAAATTATTTTTAGTCTATAAATTTTATGCTAAGATTAATGTATGCAAAATCAACAAAGGTTAAAATTTATAGATTTTTGTTCAGGTATTGGTGGAGGACGTTTAGGGCTGGAAATTGCCGGAATGCAATGTGTTGCTCACAGTGAAATTAACTCTGATGCCGATTATACTTACAATATTTTTTTTAATGATAAAAACAATTTAGGAGATTTGAAATTAATTAAAATGGAAGATATTCCTGAATGTGACCTTTTAATTGCAGGTTTTCCCTGTCAAACTTTTTCTATTGTAGGAAAAAGAGAAGGTTTTAATGATGATAGAGGACAGATAATTTATCATTTGGCTAATATTTTGCAGAAAAAAAATATTTCTTATTTCATTTTGGAAAATGTCAAAGGATTAGTTAACCACAACAAAGGAGAAACTCTTAAGCAGATTTTAAAAATTTTAGATAATGCAGGTTATTCTGTTTTTTATCAAATCTTAAACAGTGAAAATTATGGAGTTCCTCAATATAGAGAAAGAGTTTATTTTGTTGGTGTAAGAAAAGATTTGTGTAATAGCCCATTTATTTTTCCGAAAGAAAATAAAATGGACGATATACAAAATTATTTAATAAATTATAATAATGTAGAACAAGATATTTCTCATCCGACATTTCAAAAATACATTAACAATAAATATAACAAAGATAGAGTTGATGTTGAAGATTTATTAAAGCAGGACTATTTAGTTATTGATACACGCCAATCTGATTTAAGAGTTTATAAAGGAAAATCTCCTACTTTGCGAACAGGACGACATGGTATCTTATATATAAAAAATAAAAAGATTTATAAATTATCAGGAGTTGAGGCTCTTTTGCTGCAAGGATTTTCAAAAGAAATGGCATTAAAAGTCAAAGATATTCAAAATAACAAATTGCTTTCACAGGCAGGAAATGCAATGACTGTTAATGTAATACAGGCTATTGGCGTTAAATTATTGGAGTATATAAAACAATCAGAGGGTAACAATGGATTTAGTGGAAAAAGGGTCGCAAACTGCTAAGAATGGTTTCAAAAATGAAATAGAGATTTGTGAAAAATTTAACAATTGGCAAGAAGATTTAGAAGTCCAAAAATGGCTCAAAATTATGAAATATGATTTGGCTGAAGTAGAATTTGTTACAGCCAGAGTGTTGCATGGTTTTAAAGCTGATTTGAATATTGAAATAAAATTGAAAAATGAATTAGCTGTTGAAAATATACAGGTAAAATTAGTTTCCAATAAAAAAGGTTTTAATCAAGTAGATAAAAGATGGTTATCTCATTATGAAACTATGTGGAATATTCCACCTGAAATTTTCAGGTTGCTGCAGTATTTTACCGGAGAAATACCGCCTTATAAAAATTCTACAAAGGACAAACGTCGAATGTTTTTAAATGAATTCGGCGATGATGAACAGCACAAAATTATTGAATGGTTTAACAGAAATAAAAGTTTAATTTTGAATGATATAATTAAGGGCAGAGGGCAGTATAGTGCAGAATGGGTTCTTGTTGCACAGAAGGTAAATAACAATGCCAAGTGGATATTGGTAAATATTAATGAAGCGTTATGCCATTACTCTTCTGGTGATGTTCTAATAAGTCCAAAAGGATCTTTGTATATAGGCAGAATTACAATGCAGCGTAAGGGTGGAGATAATGGACGTGATACGGCAAATATGCTGCAATTTAAATTAGATCCGACAAGTTTATTCAATATTAATGAGTAAAATTTGGCTACTTAGGTACGTCCATGTTATATCTTATTGTTTGTTCGCCATTAGGAGTATACCTTATAGTTTTAAATTTTTCTTGCGTATAAGAATTATAATAATTGCATTCTATAGTTGGAGAGGAATTATCGGGATTATTTATAAACACAGTGTCTTTAAACCTTTCACCGCGTTTATTAATTTCTGTCAGGATGTTATCGTCAACGACAAAGTCTTTTTCGGGAATTTTGCCCTGTCTCATTAGACTTGCACCATAATCAGATATAGACATGCCGTACCTTAACGTATTTTTTGTAAGCATATTGCCCAATGCCTGATTTTTAAAGACTTCAGCACTGACTGCTTCCATAAATGCAGGTGATATTTCAACCTTTTCAAGAGGCGGTCTTGTAAACGGGTTCGTCTGTTCTGATGCAGCACGCCGTTGCCTTACCTGCCGCGGATACATTACGGCATTATTAGAATACGGGTAATTCATAACTACCTTGATTTAACCTTTAAACTAACCTACATATATATAAAGTATTTTGGCGATTAAAAATTGCTATTTTATTTTTTCAATTTTTTGGAGATTTTCAAGAAGTAACTTAGAGGCGTCATATAATGAAGATTGAGCCCAGGCTAATGGGGTATGTGTTCCGGGAACAAATTTTTCTCCTTGAGATGTAGTTACAGCCTGATATGCTTCTGGCACCTGCCACGCCGGACATGGTTGCCCGTTAGCTTTGTATGAATTCTCTCCTGTTATACGAGCATAACTTCTATTTATGTATTCTGTTTGTTTATCAAGTAAAAAGTTTTTTAATTTATTTTCTCTTTCGGTAATTTTTTCTGGTTTATTCTCAAAATAGTCTAAAAGTTTTCTTAATTGTATTCCGTAACCTTTTGAAATATCACTTACCATAAACCATTCAGCTTCGTTATTGTCAGTTAAATGATTTATATTTCCTTTTTCTACTAAATCGTAATCTAGGTTTAAATATGAATCTGTATTATATCTTATTATTCCATTGTTTCTTACAAGTGGTTTGTGATAAGAATCAATTTTTCCTGATTCAATAGCTTTAAGCCTTTTACAGTTTTCGACAATATCTTTTATAACATTCGGACTGTATTTTTCTGTGTGAGAAATAAATGCCATAGCGGCATCATACTTTTTGCTTGAAAAGGCTTCTGACATATCATCGTTTTTAATTCTGTATTCACCTATTTCGAGGAGTTTTTCAAGTGCGTTTTTATCTTTAAACACATCACCGTTTTTAGAATTTATTATACGTTTGCGTACATCTAATATCTTTTTATTTTCAGTCGGTGCATACATTAAAGTCATTATTTTTCTAAATCCTTCGTTTATAATTGCAGTGTCACTTGTCGCAGTGCCGATTAGTGTATTTTCTTCCCACGAATTGCATGATTTTGCGTATGGATAAGTTATGGATTTTAAGTATTTTGTTACTGTGCCTATTGAATCAATTGTGTCACTGCTTATTTGGGAAACTTTTTTATAGCCGTATTTTTGTCCTTCAAATCCGTCTTTGATTAAATCAGCTATAGTCTGCATATACAAACCTATTGATTCAAGTCTTGTACGTGTGTACCATTTATGTGATTTGTAGTTTAAAGGGTTAAATACGTGGCCGCAGCCATTTTTGGAGGTTGAAGGCCAGCCTTGATTTAATTCAAATAAAAGAGGATTTTTAATTATTTTTTCCATAGAATTTTCTTGTTTTTTATAATAATGAGAAATATTTTCCATAAGCGGCACTGCTTTTTCAGGGTAATAATCTTTCACTACAGGCATGTATCTTGCTGTATCTGTTACCCATACTAAATCAGCCATTAAGTGATTTTCTTTTGAAGATATCAAACTGGTTTTAAAAAATCCTGTTTTTTCGTTATAGTGAAGTTTGAAAACGTCATTTTGTTTTGATAGATTAAAAAGTTTTTTGAAGCTTTCAACAGTGTAAGCAGACTGCAGATAATTTGCGACTTTTTTATTGTGAACCGGTAATGTATATGAACCTAAGTCTTTAATAACAGGTGAATAATTTTCAAAAATTTTAGTAATAGCCTTTAAGGATTTACCTTGAAAGTTTACTGTATCAAGCGAAACTAAATGTGTAGCGTAATTTCTTACTTGTGTTCTGTGGTTTATATTGTTATTTCTGTTTTGTGAAATTACATCAATTCTGTTTATTCTCATATAATACCCCTATACTTTTAGGTTATAAAAAACAAACAAAAAAAATTTTGCTATGATTATGATATAATTATAAATAATAAAAGAGGTTTAAATGAAAAAAATAAAATTCACTAAAATGCAGGGATGCGGAAATGATTTTGTAATTATTGATTACGAAGAATATGAAAAGACCGGCATGAAGATGCCGGAGCTTGCAATAAAGGTTTGTGACAGACATTTTGGAATCGGTGCTGACGGTTTAATAATACCTAAACTTGACACTAAAGAAACAGATTTGGGATGGTATTTTTATAATTCCGACGGTTCAACTGCACAAATGTGCGGCAACGGTATGAGATGTTTTGCCAAATATGTTTACGATAAAAAGATTATTGATAAAAAGGAATTCAGTGTAGAAACTCTTGCTGGGGTTATCAAACCTGAAGTGATTGATTCTAATCTTGTAAAAGTTAATATGGGAACTCCTGTTTTAGAAGAGAAAAAAATTCCGTTCTGGGGTGATAAAAAAGAAATTACTGTTCTTGATAAAACGTTTGAAATTCACCCTGTTTCTATGGGAAATCCTCACTGTGTAATATTTACGGAAGATGACCCTATGGAATTGGCTGAAAAATACGGCCCGTATATTGAAAAACATGAATTTTTCCCTGAAAAAACTAACACTGAGTTTGTAAAAGTTATTTCAAGACGTGAAATTGATATGAGAGTCTATGAACGCGGATGCGGAATTACTCTTGCTTGCGGAACAGGTGCTTGTGCAAGTGTAGCGGCTTGTGTTTTAAATAACTTAACAGAAGACAAAGTTAAGGTAAATCTTCTGGGAGGCCCTGTATTTGTTGAGTGGCAAGGAAATAAAGAAGATCCGAATAAAAATATTTTCTTGATAGGTTCTGCTAATTACAGCTTTTTTGGCGAATATGTATTGTAATTAGCCGTATTTTCATGATAATATTTTTTTATAACTAAAAATAAAAGGAGAAAAATAAATGAAAACTTATGAATTATTAACTGTATTTAAACCAAATTTAGATGCAGAAGAAGTAGATAAAGCCGTTGAAAAAATCAACTCTGATATTACAGGTTTTGGCGGTAAAGTAGAATCTACAGACAAAATCGGCAGAAAAAAATTAGCTTATGAAATCCAAAACTTTAGAGATGGTTTCTTCGTTTCTTCAGTTATTAGCTTACCTGCTGAAAAAGTAAACGAATTCAACAGACAACTTAGATTAAATGACAGCATTTTAAGAATGATGTTTCTTGAATCTTCTAAATCAGCTTGTGTGTAGAATTTAAAAAAAAGAAAGATAATATTATGTCAATTGCAAAATCAGTAGTTACCGGAACAGTATACAGAGCACCTGAAAAACGTTTTACTCAAAACAATGTTGGTGTTACTGCATTTG
>JBKUMA010000112.1:0-5634 GCA_046955055.1 Candidatus Gastranaerophilaceae bacterium | reverse complement strand
AAGTCATTAAATTCAAAGTTAATAAATTTTATGCAAAGTTCAAAACTACAGAGCTCAAATAAATTCATGCAACCTTGTCACAATGTGGAAACCGACTTTGTCGGCGGGGGGGGGGCGAAAATTTAAAGCTCCTGAGCGGGTCTTCAGCCCCTTGTAATTTTTGTAAAAACTGTTATAATAGTGATATGATATATCACATTAATAAGAATAACCCAAAAGCCGCATTTACTTTGTCTGAAGTATTAATCACCCTTGGTATAATCGGTGTAGTTGCCGCCATGACAATACCTGCTTTGGTAAATAAATATAATGACATGCACTACAAAATGTTATGGAAAAAAGCATTTTCTGTAATAAGTAATGCAGTAGAAAATGCAGTGCAGGAAGAAGCCCTAAAACCACCACAATGGCCTTATAATGATGCAATGTTACAACCATATTCTCAAGAAATTTATTATAATGTATTTAAAAGATTAAATACTAAGGATTTCTGTGTTAAAGGCTTAACAACTGATAGTGATAGTACTTATTGTGTTTTGAATGGTGCAAATTTAGTCCATGTTCCATGCCAGTCACTTAATCCAAATGAGAATAAACCAGGTTGTATGTATGCAGCAGACGGAGGTTATGCAAAACTTCCAGACGGAATGATGGTATATGCACATAGTTATATGTGGGTGCAGCCTGCTTTTACAGTCGACGTTAACGGCCCAAAACCGCCAAATACAGTAGGTCGAGATATATTCCTAATATTAGTCCGAAATGACAAAGCAATCCCTGCTGGTGCAGATGGTTATAAATATAAAGATTGTTCTAAAACTGCAGTGAGCGATGAAGGAGCCGTAGGTATAAGAGGTTTGGCTGGCGTTGATTGCAGTGCAGAGTATTTATTAGAGTAACTTAATTTATTGCCACTTTTGACTTAATGTGATAATATGACAGTATGACGCAAAAGATTTCTACCATTATTATTACTGAACAGACAGGCACTCTGGAAGTTCTCAAACTCTATCTTGAAGAGTTTGGTTCGTTCAATTTTCTGGCTTCAACAACTGATTATTCAAAAGCCTACAATGCGATAAAAGAACTTGACAAATCTCTGGTTATTGTTGATATATCTGAATATCCGGATCCGGGGTTGAATTTTATATCAAAAGTTTCTCATGAATTTCCGGGCTGTAGAATAATTGCTTTGTCTGACAGACCTGCTGTTGATTTGGTAGTGAAGGTTATGCGTGCTGGAGCGAAAGAATTTTTGTCATTACCATTGATTAAAAATGAATTATTTGAAGTGCTCGCATATACATTTCAAGATTTGACAGGACAGCATAAAAAAAAGAATAAATGCCGTGTTCTCACAGTATTTTCAAATAAAGGCGGTATTGGAAAAACTTCTATCGCTTCAAATTTAGCATTGGAACTTGCTAAGATTACAAAAGAAAATGTTGCTCTTATTGATTTAAATTTCCAGTTGGGTGATATCACAACTTTCTTTGATTTAAAGCCATCGTTTAATATTTCGTATATGCTGCAAAATCTTGATAAAATCAACGAGGATTTTTTGCTTAGCACTCTTGAAAAATATAAAGATACAAGTTTATATGTACTTGCTGATCCGCCGTATTTTAAACAGGCTGAGGATATTTCGCCTAAGCAAATTTCAAAACTTTTTGAAATACTAAAAGAAACATTCTCATATGTAGTTGTGGATACTTCTGCCGGATTTGACTCAAGAGCTATGACGGCTTTGGAAAACTCAGATTTGGTATTGCTTGTAACAATAGTTAATCTGCCCGCGTTGAGAAATTGTCAACGTTGTCTTGAATTGTTTGAAAAATCTGGTTTTGATAAAAATAAAATACAAATACTTGTTAACAGATATATGGAAAATGACGAAATTAAGGCGGAAGATGTTGAAGAGGTTCTTGGTAGAAAAATTTTCTGGAAAGTCCCTAACAATTACTTTACTATGATGTCTGCAATTAACAAAGGAGTGCCAGTCTCTGAGATTAACAGTGATTCAAATGTTGCAAGAAGTTACAGAGAACTTGCATTGACTGTATCTGACAGTATTTATAAACAAAATAGAGTTAAAAAAATTTCCTATAGTTAATGAAAACAGATGAGGCGTATTTTAGAAGGATTTTAAAGTGTTACAGAGCAGTAAATTAAGTTTTAGATTTAAGAATTTATCAGAAGAAGACAGTAATTCAGAAGCACAAAATGTTTCTGAAAATGAAGTCGATGAAGTAGAACAAAAATCTTCTGACATATACGAAGTTTATAAAAAGCTTTTGATGGAAAAGATTGAATCTATTCCGGTTTGGTTTGATTATTCCACAGAAAAACAAAAGGAACTTATTTCTTCTTTTGTAGTAAATAAACTTCAATCTGACAATATTTTATTTTCAGATGTTGAAAAAAACGATTTGATAAGCAAACTTGTAGCATCGGTTACAGGCTTTGGTCCTATAGAAAATTTAGTTAAGCAAAAGAATGTTTCTGCCATATTTATTAATGCTTCTTCAACTGTTCATATTGAAATTGGCGGAAAGGTTTTAAATACAGAGATTAAGCTTTCTGATTTACAAATAAATTTTATTTTAAAGAATATTGAGAATATTTCAGAAAATAAGCCGGACAGAGATAAACTAATTTGGAATTGCAAATCAGAAAATCTAGTTATGTCTGTAATTTTGCCGCCTTTGAGTGAAAACGGTGTGTGTATAACAATAAAAAAGATTTTTTCATATGATATGAAAGATTTTTTAGACAATGGATTTTTAAATAAAGATATTTACGATTTTCTTGTTTCAGCCTTAAAGCAAAAGAAAAATATTATTATTTCAGGAGATGTAAATTCAGGTAAAACAGCATTAATAGATAACTTTTTATCTAACGTTTTAACAAATAAAAGGTGTCTAGTTTTGGAAGAATTCCCACAAATGAATTCTGACGGTATTAATCTTTTAAAATATAATATCTCAGCTTTAAAATCAGATTATGAATTCAAAACTTTTTATTCAGAACTGTTGAGGATGCAAGGTGATTATTTAATTATTGATTCAAATAATCCTATGTTTTTTACTCCTTGTGTTTCTGCTATTCAGGCTAATCAGGGTGCTATTCTTTCTCTTCGTTCAGCTTCTGTGGAAAATGCAATTTCAAAACTTGTAAACGCATATATTTATGAGTTTCAGTGTAATGAAAAAACTGCGAAATTGAGGTTTTATACTAATTTTGACTATCTTGTTCAAATCAATAGGTGTGAAGATGGTGTTTCCAGGATAACCTCTGTTATTGAATTAATCCCTGCTAAAACTGCAATTCAGTGCACAAAATTGATTGCAAAGTGGCAGACAGATCATTTCATAACTGATGTGCCTCAGCCTTTAACGTCTATCAGAGCTGAGTCTTTCCTTCCTGCTGTGCCCAAAAACGGTTCAATGAAAGAGCGTTTTTATTCAAAATCAATGGAAGACTAGTTTTTCTTCTGTCCATTTCACTAAATACCTGCTTCATCCGCGAATTATTTACAAATCCGTGTGAAATTTGATCAATTTCAGGATTTATATATTTCTTCATAATAGTGTTTTCAACATACTTGTTTACCGGCCCTGCAAAAATAGCAAGTGATATAAAACCGCCTAGAGTTTTTAATAGTTTATTCTTAAATATTAATGACTTTTGGTATTCTTGCAATGCAGTTCTCAAGGCATGATGAGAGTGATCGTGCCCGTACATTTCTTTCATAGCAGGAAGAATTGAATTGTATTTGCGGTTTATTTTGCGAGGAACAGCCTTTTTATCTCCATTTTGAAGTGCTGTTTTTATGTCAAAAACTTTTTTCGCATTTTCTTCTGCATATGCAAGTAGTTTGTCTTTGTTGGAGTTAACCATTGGATATTTGTCTGTGAAGAAGTTAACAACTCTTTTGAAAATATTAACGGTTTTCTTTTCGTTTTTTCTTGCATTTAATTTATTTTCAAGTGTTTTGAGCACTATTTTTTTGAATTTATCATAGCTTTCAAGAGCATCTCCATGGCTTTGTTCAATGACATCTTTAGTGTGTCTGATTACTGCGTCTTTAGCATTTGTAGAAATACCGAATTTACTGAATCTTGCAATAGGTGATACAAGTTTTTGTCCTGCAAATATTACGGCAGGCAAAGCGATTAGGGCAGTTATACCTTGAAAAATTGCACGCTCCAAAGCTCTCTTTGCACTTGGATTAAAACCGTTTTTATCATTTTTGTATTTGTCATAAATATCTGCACCCAGATACATAAAAGTTGGTGCCCATAGAGCAGCTCCAAGTTTTGGTGCAATTTCAACGATAGCAGTACCGACTTCGTTGGAATAAGACATGCCTTTTACTGCCCACTGATTTAGCGGGTCATGGAATTTAGAGTTTTTTTTCTTAT
Organism: Candidatus Gastranaerophilaceae bacterium; assembly: GCA_046955055.1. Taxonomy (GTDB): domain Bacteria; phylum Cyanobacteriota; class Vampirovibrionia; order Gastranaerophilales; family Gastranaerophilaceae; genus JBKUMA01. The sequence continues at coordinate 1,210 of JBKUMA010000112.1, read as the reverse complement.
TATCCTTTATATTATTACTGCTGTTAGTATTGTTTAACGGTTTTATCAATCAGGGGCTTCCTATAAATAAACGTACTTTATACAATTATTATAATAGTAGTAAAAGAATTTTTTTGCTACTATTTTTGTAAAATTTAATAAAGTGAAGTATAATTTAATCGTGGAAAGAAAATTTAAGATACATTCTAAATACAGACCTGCAGGTGACCAGCCAAAAGCTATTAATGAGCTTGTGGAAGGTATATCCAGAGGTGATGATGCACAAACTTTGCTTGGTATTACGGGTTCGGGTAAAACGTTTACTATTGCAAATGTGATTGAAAAAGTTCAAAAGCCTACACTAATTATTGCTCACAACAAAACTCTTGCAGCTCAGCTTTACAACGAGTTTAAAGAGTTGTTTCCGGAAAATGCTGTAGAATATTTCATAAGTTACTATGATTACTACCAGCCTGAGGCTTATATACCAAGAACTGATACTTTTATAGAAAAATCTGCATCTATAAATGAAGAGATAGACAGACTTAGACACAATACAACAAGAAGTTTGAACGAAAGAAATGATGTTATTATCGTCGCTTCTGTTTCTTGTATTTACGGTTTAGGCTTGCCGGAAAATTATTTCAGAGGTTCTGTTGAACTTAAAGTAGGTGATGAAGTCGCAAGAGACGACTTATTGAAACATTTGGTAAGCGTTCAGTATACAAGGAATGATTTGGTTTTGGAACGTGCTAATTTTAGAGCAAGAGGCGATATTGTTGAAGTTATGCCTGCTTATGAAAAAATTATTACGCGTATTCATTTTTTTGGAGATGAAATTGAAAAGATAGTAAGAATTGACAATGTTACTGGTGAAATTTTAGAAACTCCAGACAGTGTTGTAATTTATCCTGCTGTTCACTATTTATCTTATGATGAAAATACTGACGAAACTCTTGATTTAATCCGTCAGGAACTTCAACACAGACTTGTTGAACTTAACAACGAAAATAAACTTGTTGAAGCACAAAGGCTTGAACAGCGTGTTAGATATGACATGGAAATGATTAAGGAAATGGGGTACTGTTCTGGTATTGAAAATTATTCAAGGATTATAGAAAGACGTCCTCCTGGTTCTGCTCCTGCTACTTTGCTTGATTATTTTAAAGGTGATTTTTTAACTGTTATTGATGAATCTCATGTTACTTTGCCTCAATTAAAAGGTATGTAC
>JBKUMA010000111.1:0-5649 GCA_046955055.1 Candidatus Gastranaerophilaceae bacterium | reverse complement strand
TCCTTAAATATCAAATAGTTTGTGCAGTCTTTCTACAATATCTTCTTCATCCAAATCTTGTGTGATTTTATTTAAATCAATAGACATCTGGTAATAATTTGCAGCATCATTAATGAACCCCATAGCCTCTGAAGCTCGTGCGGCATTAAAATATGCAAGAGTATAACTTGGATTAAGTTCTATTGCTGTTTCAAAGTATTCCAATGCTTCTTCTGCATCTCCAAGACCATCCATATACAAAATTCCCAAATTATTATTGGCAAATTCGTTTTCAGGATTTAAATCTATTGCCTTGTGATACGAAACTAATGCTTCTTCCAAATAATCTTTTTCCCATAAAGCAATGCCAGCCTTTGAATACCCTCTGTAGTCATCAGGATTTAGTGTTATAGCATCACAATATGCTCTTATAGCATTATCCAAATCGTATTCAGCCATATGAATATCACCAAGTGATAAGTAGAGGTCATAATTTTCGGGATTTAAAATAATACCAGCCTGATAAGTTGAAACTGCTGCTTCAACATTTCCTTTTACTTCTGCATAGATAGAACCCAGTGCCTGACATACAATAGAGGTCCAATCTTTGTCAGGGTTTAATGATATTGCTTTCTGGTAATGTTCTATTGCATCATCATATAATTCTGCTTTGGAATAAGCATATGCAAGTGAGTTGTGGTAAAAGGCATTATTTTCATCTTTTTCGAGTGCAAGTTTAAAAGCACTGATTGAATTAATTTTGTCTTCTTTTCGCATGTATAGATGTCCGAGTTCGTAGTAAATTTGAGGAGTATCTATATCAAATTCCAAAAGTTTTTCGTAACAGTCAATCGCATCATCGGTGTTGTCACTGAAATATGTTTGTAAAACAGTAGCGAGTTTTACCAGAACTTCTCTATTTAATGGATTTTCTTCTAAAACTTTTTTGTAGCAGTCGACAGTTAAATCTAATTCTTTATTTTTAAGTGCTAAATCGCCCATTTTGTCATAGAATATTTCACCATGATTAGTTTCCATAACAGCTTTTTTGTAGATATTTTCTGCTGCAGGATATAGTTTAAACTTTTCCAAAAATTTCCCGACTGTGTTGTAGGTGAACACTGAAAAATCGTCAGATATATTTTTGTAGAACATCTTAATTGACGGTCTATCCCAGGCAAGCATTACGCTTCCTGATAAAAAGTAATAAAGAAAACTCATGTAATCAGTTACAGAAGCATCTTTTGCGTTTATTTTTTGTAAAATTGATTGGGATAAAATAAGCCTAGGACGGCCTGATTTAAGTTTTCCCATTTTGATGGCGGATTTAAATTCGGATTCTGCCGATTGAAAATCTTGAGCCATTTTCATAAAAAAGCCTGTATAAAGGTGTGCATTCACATTGTCAGGAGCGAGAGAAACAGCGGTTTTGCATTGCTCAATAGCTGTATCTACACTGATTTGTCCTTGTTCCCACATTAAAGTTGCCAGCCTGTAATAAGATTCAGGCATCATTGGGTCAAGTTTTACTGCATCAATGTAGTTTTCTATTGCTTCTTGAAGATCGCTGTTCTGCTGTCTGATTAAATATTTCTCATGAGCAATACGAGCTTTTTCAAGTGCAATTTTTGCCTTCTGCACTTTACCTTGCACCGTTTCTGATATGGGTTGTAATAAAATCTGTTCTGACATTTGTGAGCTCCAAATAAGATGTGTTTCCATGGATATATATGTATAAACCAAACGTCCTTTTAAAATCTAAACTTTATTAATATAAGAAAATATCATCTAAATGTATTAGACTGTTGGTTAATTTTGTTTAAGGATAAGGGTTTCAAATTTGTCTTTGTAATATAATATAGCTATCAGATTAGGAATATGAAAAATGAGTTATTTGCAAAATAAATATGATGTAATCGTTGTTGGAGCAGGACATGCCGGTTGTGAAGCTGCTATCGCTTGTGCAAAGCTTGGGGCAAAAGTTTTGCTTTCTACATTGAATGTTGATCATATCGCCTTAATGCCTTGCAACCCAGCAATAGGCGGTCCTGCAAAATCGACTTTAGTTAGAGAAATTGATGCTCTGGGTGGAGTTATGGGTGAAGTGGCAGATGCCACTTATATTCAAATGAAAATGCTTAATTCCTCAAAAGGACCTGCTGTAAGAGCATTGAGAGCACAGTCTGATAAAAAAGAATACATGGCTTATATGAGGAATATTATCGAAAGTAATGAGAATATTTATCTTCGTCAGGCGTGTATTACAGATTTAATTGTTAAAGATGGAGTTGTAGCTGGAGCTGTTGATGAATTCGGTATTGAATATTCAGCTGGAGCTGTTGTTTTAACTACAGGAACTTCGCTTTCAGGTAGAATTTTTGTCGGGCTTCGATCATATAGTGCGGGACGTCTTGGAGAAAAAGCTGCAATTGGTTTGTCTGATTCGTTAAAAAGCTATGGCATAAATATTAAAAAATTGAAAACAGGAACACCACCGCGTGTTGATAAAAGAACAATTGATTATTCTCAAATGACTATTCAACCGGGTGACAGTGAACTTAATTTCTATTCATTTAAACCAAACAGACCTGTAAGAGCCCAAGTCCCATGTTATTTGACAAGGACTAATGAAAAAACTCATGAAATAATTAAGGCAAATCTTGATAAATCTCCAATGTACAAGGGCTTAATCCAAGGGGTTGGACCTCGTTACTGTCCGTCAATTGAAGATAAAGTTGTACGTTTTAGTGAAAATCCTTCACACCATATTTTCATTGAACCAGAGGGGCTTGGAACTTATGAAGTTTATATTCAAGGTTTTTCAAGCAGCCTTCCTGCTGATGTTCAGCTTCAAATGCTAAGAACTCTGCCTGGCTTGGAGAAGGCTCATGTTATTAAACCGGCTTATGCTGTCGAATATGATTATGTTCCGGCAGTTCAAACAACACATTCGTTAATGTCTAAACAGATTAAAGGATTGTTTTTAGGCGGTCAAATAAACGGTACAAGCGGTTATGAAGAAGCTGCTGCTCAAGGTTTAGTTGCCGGTATCAATGCATTTAACTATTTGAATAATTCACAAATGCTTGAACTCTCAAGAAGTTCGTCTTATATCGGAACACTGATAGACGATTTGGTAACAAAAGATATTGACGATCCATACAGAATGCTTACTTCTCGTTCCGAATACAGATTGCTTTTAAGACAGGATAATGCAGATGCAAGACTTACTGAAACAGGACATAAAATAGGGCTTGTTGATGATACACAATATAAAGTATTTAAAGATAAACAGGAAGCTATTCAAAAAGAACTTGAAAGAATTAAAGATGTTAAAATATCAGCAACAGATGATAATAATATAATTCTTTCCAAATATGGTGAACATATTGAACGCGGGATTAAGGTTTCAGAACTCTTGAAACGTCCAAATGTTAATTACAGAGTTATTCAGGAACTGGATAAAGAAACTAAAGATTTAAATATTCCTCGTGATGTTTATGAACAGGTTGAAATTCTTATAAAATATGACGGTTATTTGAAACGTCAGGAGTTTCAGGTTGAACAGTCAGGTAAATTGGAAAAATTCAAGATTCCTGATGATATAGACTATACAAAAATAGACCATATTTCTTCGGAAACCAAAGATAAATTAAATAAAATAAGACCAAAAACATTGGGTCAAGCTTCCCGTATTGGTGGAGTAAAACCAGCAGATATTTCTATACTTATGGTTTTACTGGAAAGACATGAAATTGCAAGGATGTAGTATTAAAATATAAAGGAAACAATATGAAAATTACCCCAATTAATTATTCACAAAATCAACAATTAGTTAGACAAAACAATGTTTACCAAAGCACAAATTATCTTTCACAGCCGTCTTTTGAGGGGTTTAAAAATCCATTTAAAAAAAGTGTAAAACTTGATAATGATGCTAAAAATAAAGTGCTTTCTATTACTGATAATATGATAAAGAAAGTACGTTACAATCATATCAGCCTTTTAAAGCATACAAATTACTCTGCACAAGATTTGAAAGATATTTGTATGATTGCAGATAAGGCACCTTTTAAGTTGGAGCTTATGGGTAAGTTAGCACATACTGCGTATGATGATTCAAAGCGTACAAGGTTGTCTGCAAAAGCTATGAAAGATTTTTTACAATCAGGTTACGCTTCGGAATTTAATAAAAATTACGAGTTGTATAGACCTTATATAGAATTGAATGCCGATGACAGTTACCTTGCAAAAGCTTTAGAGCAAGAACTTGATTTAAAAACATTCAAAGCTTCAAAGTACAAACAGGAATATGAATTGAAAATAATTCAGGATAAGTATCCAAACTTGAAAGAGCATTTGCAAGATCCAGAAGCTGCAAGATTAATATTAGGCTTAAACAATTCTAATTTATTAAATAATAATTGTGAGCTGGTAGATGATATTATAACAACAAAGGATATACCTCTTGGCAAACTTAATTTGTATCAGGATAACGTAAAAAGAATATTGTATATTTATGAAAATAGAAGCAATAAAACTTTGAAATATAAACTTGAAAATCATTTAGAAGATACTGATTATTTGAAGAAGCTTGAAATCGAAAAGCAAAAACGTGAATTAGATAAAAGAAAACCTTTAAAATCATTTATCCGAAAATTAGTTTTAAATATGAAAAAGATGAAAATAGAAATAAAAGAAGAAATCCTTCCATAAAAAAAGTTCCCTTTATAGGGAACTTTTTTTAAGCTTCAACTCGTTCATTTGTTTAACTATATTTTCATCGTTCGGTTTTATTCTTTCAGCTTTTTCTTTAGCACTTTGAATACGCTTTACAGTTGCAGGATGTGCTTCCAAGTAATATTCCATCATAGAAATAAATACTTCTAATTCTTATGTATATAGCAATTTTCTCGGAATTAGTTTTTGCTCTTTTATAATTTTTATGCAATTGAGTTAATTCTAATCCTAAATATTCCTGTCTTAATCCATGACCAAGAATTAAATGCGACATTTCATGAGCAAGAATAAATGCCAATGCTTCCTCACTTGTATACAGAGTGAGTCGTACAATGCAGTATTTATAAGGATATAGTTACCATTAAAGCTGGATGCGTTTACATCCTGAGTTTTTCAATAAATAAAAGTAATAATAAAATAACAAATTTTTTCATAATATCTCCATTTTTATAATTTAATATAGTCTAAATGGAGAGACTAGTAACTTTTAAGTGCCAATTTATTATTTTTGTTCAGTTTTTTTATATGAAATATTATTATTTTTCATAATTGTTTCAAAAATATTATCTCTTAAATCTTTAACGTGAAAGGTAACAGGACCGAAAACTCCAGAATATCTCATTTGTTGAAAGGTGTATCTTGCATTATTCAGCCAAAAGTTATTCATCAACATGCCGAGAGTAAGTATTTGCGAACGGGTATATGCAGTCGAAGTATCAACTTCATAATCGCTTTTAAAACTTGGTTTGTTTTTATTTGAAGATTTGGATGGAGTATATGTATAATTATTTACAGCTTGAATTTTCATTTATATCCTTTATAAAACAATAGTTCATCAATTATAAAACTTAAGAAAAATAAAATTGATACTAAAAAGCATTATTTTTAGAAAAGTTTACATAGGAATATTAGATATAAAAAACATTTATT
>JBKUMA010000110.1:0-5655 GCA_046955055.1 Candidatus Gastranaerophilaceae bacterium | reverse complement strand
CCAGAAATACTTGAATGTGATTATGAAAACGGAATTTTTTACTTTGATATGGAATTCGTTCAGGGAAAAACTCTTGCAGAATACACTTCTGCTGTTAGAATAACTGAAATTGCAGATTTAATCAGGTGTTTGTTTAACTCTTTGTATATGGAAAATACTGAAAAGAATTTGCATGCAAGAGATATTTTTCTGAAAAAAATTCAGTCTTTGGAAAATAATCTTCCTAACTTATACAGAGGGCGTGAAATATTCTCACTTTTAAAATCGTATGATTGGTCAAAAGTTTATAAATCTCCATGCCATGGTGATTTGACTTTAGAAAATATTTTGATTACTTCTGAAAAGAAAATATACTTAATAGATTTTCTTGATTCATTTTATAATTCTTGGATGATTGATGTCGCAAAATTACTTCAGGATCTTGAATTAAAATGGTCATTTAGAAATGCAGAACCTGATTCGAACAGAGATTTAAGATTACAGGTAGCAAAAGAGGCTCTAATTGAAGAAATAATGTGTACTGACAATGGTAATGAAAAAATTATGACAATTTATCATATATTGTTGATGAATATTGTTAGAATTTATCCTTATACAAAAGATGAAAAAACTCTAGAGTTTTTAGACAGTGCAATAGATAAGGTAATAAATATTATAGATAAAAAGACGGGAGTATGTTTATGAATACTTTAATTATTCCATGTGCAGGCAAATCAAATAGATTTCCTAATATGAAACCCAAATGGATGCTTACACATCCGGACGGAGAATTAATGATACAAAAGGCTTTGAAGGGCTTAAATACTGAAATCTTTGACAGAATTATTATAACTATAGTTAAGCCGCATGATGAAAAATATGAGGCAGGTTTAATTTTATCTCAAGTGTTTAAAGATAATAAAAAAATAGAAATTTGTTTATTAGATGACTTTACTTCAAGTGCTTCGGAAACAGTTTATTTAACGTTGGAGAAAATGAATGTTGAAGGTGCTTTTGTCGTAAAAGATTCTGATAACTGCGTATATGTAAATCTTCCTGAAAAAATAAATAATTCTATAACAGGGTATGATCTTCAAAAACATCCAAATATTTCAAATATACCGGGAAAAAGTTTTTTAATCGTTAATGAACAAGGGATTATTGAGGATATAATCGAAAAACGTGTGGTTTCAAATATTATATGTTTGGGTGTATATGCTTTTGAAAATGTTGAATTATTCAAATCAGCATATAGAAAAATGATAGATGAAAATATTAATGGGGAACTATTTATTTCTCACGTAATTTCTTATATTTTAAGTACAAAACAACATATATTTGTTTCTATTGAGGCTGATGATTATGAAGATTGGGGAACATTAGCAGAATGGAAACAGGTGCAAAAGGATTGGAGAACATATTTTGTTGATGTTGATGGAGTATTGATGAAGAATTGTGGTAAATACGGATCTGTTAATTGGTCTAATAACAAAACTACTATACCTGAAAATATGGAAGTTATAAGAGATTTGCAGTCACGAGGTGCCCAAATTGTAATTACAACTTCAAGAACAGAAGAATATAAAAAGGACTTGGAAAAGATATTGGCAGAAAACGGAATTAAGCCGTATGCAATACTAACAGGTATGAATCATGCAGCAAGAGTGGTTATTAATGATTTTGCACCTACTAATCCTTATCCTTCAGGTATGGCAATAACTTTACCAAGAAACAGCTTTATAAAGGAATATTTATCATGAAGAAAATACTCCAAACTTTATTTTCTGTGAAGAATAGAAACTTTCATAAAATTGTTACGATTTTGGGTTTTAAGTTAAAATTCAAGCGTAATAATTATTTTGATGACTGGAAAGATTATGCTAAATATTATATTGCAAAAAATCCTGCTTTAGGCGGCAAAAACTTTGAAGTTTGGAAAAATGCATTTATTGAAGTCCCGGAAAATCTTGTTATTGGCAATAATGTTATTCTTACATCAGGAGTTGTTATAGCAACCGGAGATTGTAAATGTATATTAGGAAATAATGTTCATATAAATTCTTATACCCAGATAATAGGTGAAGTTGAAATGGGTGATGACATTATGATTGGACCTCACGTTATTGTAACAGCCGGGGATCATGATTATATTCAAACAGAAAAACCTATGAAGTCTATGCGATACATTAGGAAACCAATAAAAATAGGCTCTGATGTGTGGATCTGGGGGGGGGCGATTTTAACCGCTGGTATCAAGGTTTCTGACGGTGCTGTTATAGCTGCAAATGCTGTTGTTACAAAAGATGTTCCTCCTTATGCTGTAGTCGCAGGAGTGCCTGCAAAAGTTATTAAATATAGGAAATAGATTTATGAATAATAGAGCTTTATTAATACCGACTTTCAAAGGTCATTTTACACATATAATTGATTTGATAAAATCAATGAACACATTTATTTTAGATAAAGAGTGTATAGATATAGTTTTCATACTAAGTTCACCAAATGAGAAAATAGAGTTTGATGAACTAATTTTACCTTTAAAAAAAGGGTTAAATATACATACATATGATATAGAAACAATTTTATCTGATTGCGGAAAAAATTATACATCAGAACAATTGTTGAAAGACTTAGGAAGAGTTAGTTACCAAACTGTAAAAAAATTATATCCTATTCACTACTTAAACTATCAGCAGGTTTTAGTGTTTGATTCAGAATCTATATTCTTAAAAAAGACAAATGTAAATAAAATGTTTGATGATTATTTTAAAAATCCTTATATTTTTTATTCAACTAATTCAGAAGAAGAACCAAATGTTATCTCTATAGCTCCAAGTACTAATAATAGTGCATATGAAAGGATTTTTGAACTTTATAATACGGAACCTGACAATATGTGGTGTTTTGAAGCATTTCACTGGTTTTATGATAAAAATATAATTGATGAAATCTTTGAATATTTTAATAACAACTTATTAGAAAGAATGCTTGAAATTGGTTATAGATATGAAGTTGAGTACGAAAAAGTTCTATTTGAATCATTCATTTATTATCTCTATATATATAAAATTACTAAAAATAATTACAGACTGATAAATGTAAGAGATGAAATCAAGGAAAATCTCGGGGGGGGGGCGTTATTCAAGGCTTATTACAGGCTTTTCAGGGATGTTCTCAAAGCAGATTATCTGTGCTTTCCTATATTTTTGCATTGGTGGGAATGTTTAAGGGTTCGAGATATGAAAAAGTTTTGTGGAATTTATAAAAAGTATGCACTGACTATAGGCAGAATTGCTCTTGCACCATTAGATGATGCTATAGTGTATGAATATATTAAATACTCAAATCTGGAACTGGCTGTTTCTACAACAGGAATAAAAAGTTATATAAAACTGCCTTATATGAATTTGATTGATAAAGTTATTCTAAACATAAGATTTATGGGTATGTGGATAAGAAATAATAAAATTTATAAATTAAGAAAGAAGGAAAAATGAACATATTGATTACTGGCGGAGCCGGATTTATCGGTTCAGAATTAGGAAAGTTTCTTGTTAAGCACAATCATAACGTAAAGTTGCTTGATACTTTAGAATACGGTTACAGAGATAATTTTGAAGACAATGAAATATTAAAAAATAATTTTATTCTTGCAGATGTAAGAGAAGAAAATTTTGAAAAATATCTTGATGATATTGATATTGTTGTTCATTTCGCTGGGATTTCAGCATTGCCGGAATGTGAGTCAAACCCGGCGAAGGCATTTGATATAAATACTACAGGAACTGCTAACGTATTGAATGCTATAAGAAAGTCAAATGTCAAAAAATTTATTTTTGCCTCAACATCGGCAGTTTATGAAAATAACAATTCAGAAGAAGTCCATAAAGAATCTGATATTGTTAAACCAAATTTGATATATGCAACAACAAAATATTGTTCTGAACAGATTTGCAAAAGCTATGCACAAAATTATGATATGGATATTATTATATGTAGATTTTTCAATGTGTTTGGGCCGCATCAGGATTTCAAGCGGAAATATCCTCCATTTACCAGTTATCTTATTAGAGAAGCAATTCATGGTATTACACCTACAATATTTAATACTTCTGATGCAAAGCGTGATTACATATATGTTGAAGACCTGATGCAATATTTATATTTGATGATGACATCAGAAAAGAAATATTCTGCAGAAGTGTTTAATCTTGCTACAGGCAATGCATATAGTGCAATGGAGATTGCAAAGGCTGTGTATGATGCTTTAGATGTAGATTTTCAATTTAATGAAGGTAATCCTGATAAATTTTGGGCAAAATATGAAACTTTGTTTAATCAGAAATATAATTTGTCTGAAAAAAGAGTTAAACAGGAAGTTTTTAAGCATTGCTTAGGCTCAAATGAAAAACTTGTAAATGAGTTTAAATATATTGCAAAAACAGATTTAATGACAGGTATAAAAAATATTATAAGTTATCAAAAGGAAAGTGTGTAAATGTCAAATAATTTTATACAGAATATTTTTTCGGTCAAAAATATAGAAAAACATAAAGTTATTACTATTTTGTGGCTAAAATTTAAAATAAAAAGAAAAGAACCTGATGATTTTACATTTGTTTTAATTAAGGAAAATGGTAAAAAAGTTTATAATCCCAAAATACCTGGGTTAACCGTCGAGCTTGTCGGGGGGGGGGCACGCCATGGGCTCGTAGAAATTCATGAACCGTTACCGAAGTTTGAAAATTGTTTGATACAACTATATACATGGGCGAATGCAAAAGTGGTTATTAAAAAATCTAAATACAAAATAAAAAATTTAACAGTGTGGAGAATGCATAGTAATTGCGAACTTTTAATCGGAGAAGATTTTTCTTGTGAAGGTGTCGAAATCCCTTTACAATGTGAGCCTGATTTAAAGGTAGTTATAGGTGACGACTGCCAGTTTTCTCATGATGTAGTCTTGCAGCCTTCTGATTCTCATTCAATAATAGATAAAGATACAAAAAAAGTTTTGAATAGAGGCGGTGATATTATTATCGGTAACCACGTGTGGTTTTGTCCATATTCAAGAGTACACAAATCTTGCTCTGTTCCGGATAATTGTGTAATCGCAACTAACAGTTTTGTTATAAAAAGTTTAACAGAATCTAATACAGTAAACGCAGGTATACCTGCAAAGCCAGTTAAGAAAAATGTAATTTGGAGCAGATATAATCCCGGTGATTTAGGAGAATATGCATATGATAAAATCTGAAGAAATCTCTGTAGTTTTAAGAGGAGCAGTTGATGAAACCGTTCTTATGCAGTCTTTAATTAATTTAAAAAAGTTTTTGCCTAAAGCGGAAATAATTATTTCTACTTGGGAAGGAACAGTTTTACCCGAAAAAGCAAACGGATTTTATCATAAGCTAATCCTTTCAAAGGACCCCGGGGCTGTGCATAATGACCCTGAGAATATTAGATGGAATATGCTTCTTAGAATTTTAAAGGCTTGTGAAGCAGGAGTTGAGGCGGCAGAAAGAAAATATGTGCTTTCTATGAGGTCGGATTTGCTTCTTTTGAAACCAAATTTCTTAAGATATTTTGACAAGTTTAACAAGCGTGATGAAAAGTATTCACTTGCGAAACATAAAATTTTAGTAAATTCATTTGTAACTCCTATTTATTTTAAAG
>JBKUMA010000109.1:0-5763 GCA_046955055.1 Candidatus Gastranaerophilaceae bacterium | reverse complement strand
TACAAATATTGTATAATCAAAGTTCGCTAATCCTAAAGTATCCATACTCTCTCCTGAAAAAACTATCGGACCTTACTTTTCGGGTCCAGCACATCTCTAATTGTATCACCTATCAAATTAAAAGCCAATACCGCAATAAAAATTAAAAATCCGGGAGTCAAAAGCCAGGGTCTGTATATGATGTTTGTGTATTCCTGTGCCTCTTTAAGCATATTCCCCCAGCTTGCATCCGGCTGTTGAATACCCAGCCCTAAGAAACTTAAACCGGATTCCGACAAAATATAAGACGGCACTGACAAAGTCATAGCAACAATAACAAAGCTTGTTGTCTGCGGAAGAATGTGCTTAATTATTATTCTTAATCTTGAAGCACCTATAGATTTTGCGGATTGGACAAATTCCTGATTTTTTATTGACAATACCATTCCTCTGACAACCCTTGCAAACCCTGCCCACCCAATAAGAGCTAGTATTACAACAATAAGCATAAATCTCTGTACACTTGTCATACTTGAAGGTAAAATCGATGCCAATATAATCAATAAATAGAAACTAGGAATAGACATTACAGCCTCTGCAAATCTCATCATAATTGCATCAACTTTTCCACCGAAATAACCGGCAATTCCGCCATATAAAAGCCCTATAGGGAATAGCACAAACAAAGCTAAAAATCCTATAGTCATAGAAATTCTTCCGCCGAAAAGAAGACGTGAAAATACATCACGACCGTTTATATCAGTACCCAGTAAGTAAAGTCTTCCGTCTTTGTCTGTTGTAACAAGGTGCCTTTTCATCGGAATTAATCCCAAAAATTTGTACGGCTGTCCTTGAGAAAAGAATTTAATATAATGCTTTTTACTTCTATCTAAAGTATAAATAATTTTCAAATCATCTTTATCGAAATCGCGTTTATAATTATATGTATATGGTTTAGAAAGTTTTCCGTTTTCATCAATGGTAAAAATCTTTGAAGGCGGAACATAAGCCATCGTTCTGTCAGAAAAATCTTTAGTATAAGGTGCTATAAAATCAGCAAAAAATAATGCAAAATAAATAACACCAAGAATAATTAAAGCAATTTTTGCGAATTTATCTTTCATCAACTGTCTGAAAACTTCTTTTATCATGCCTGACATCCTCCTGTTTCTCTGATACGCGGATCAGACATAATCAATAAAATATCAGCAATTAAATTACCGGCAATAAGCATTATTGCACCCATCATTAATGAAGCCATTACAAGGTTAATATCAGATTTCAAAACAGCCTCTAAAATTAATCTTCCTAAACCGGGATACTGGAAGACATATTCTGTCAGAGCTGCTCCGCTTAACAGACCTGCGAATTCAAATCCCAATAAAGTAATCATAGGATTGATTGCATTCCTCAAAGCATGTTTGAATATCACCTTAAACTCGCTTAAGCCCTTAGCTCTGGCAAATTTAACGTAATCACTGTCTAAAACATCAAGTAAATTTGCTCTCATTTGTCTTTGAAGCCCTGCTAGAGAAATCGTAAACAAAACGGTTACCGGCAAAACAAGATGTCTTGTAATATCCCATACTTTTTGACCAAAAGACATTTCCATAAAGTTCGAACTTGTCAAACCTCCTACAGGAAACCATCCTGTTTTAACAGCAAATATCAAAAGTAATACAGCAAAGAAAAATGACGGTATAGCCATACCAATACTTGTTAATACCGTTAAAATTCTGTCAAACGGCGTTTTCCATTTTATTGCAGCAAGTATTCCCAAAGGCACTCCCACAACCCAAGTTAAGAAAATAACTATTACTGTTAAAAGCAAAGTATTAGGTATTCTTTCCTTCAACTTACTACTTACTCTTTCGCCGTTTGAAGTAATGCCTAAATCTCCTTTTATAAATGACTTTGCCCATTTACCATATTGAACAATAATAGGTTTATCCAAACCCAATCTTTCAGTTTCTTTCTGCAAAGTTTCTTTTGATACTGAAGGATTAAGTTTCAATTCGGCAAGCGGGTCTACAGGCGACAAACGTATGATAAAGAAACTTATTAAAGATACGATAATAAGCAATGGTATTGTCTGTAATATTCGCTTTAATATATAAATCAACATCTGCATTATTTACTGCCCTCAACAAAAATTTCTTCAATATTATGTGTTACACCGCCTAAAGTCGTAGGAAATATATTCTTAAATTTATTTCTAATTGCGACTATTCGAATTGGAGAATAAATATAAATAAAAGGTTTTTGTTCATAAACTATTTCTTGATATTCATCATAGTATTTTTTTCTGTCTTCAAAATTTATAGCTAACGCACCCTGTTCGTAAAGATAATCTATTCTGGTTTCCCATGGAAGTCTTTTGCTGTTCATATCCTTTTCAAGTCTTTGATTAAACATATGCAGTGTACCGTTAGACATCCAAACGTTTTTACCTCCGTTTGGTTCAAGAGGTGAGCCTGTCAAACCCATTACTACCATATCCCAATCAAGCGTACTTACCATTTTATTTACTAAAGAGTTGAACTCTATAGGTTTGAAATTAACTTTCATTCCCAAATCTTCAAGATCCTGCTTAACCATAACACCTATCGCTTCACGCTCTGTATTACCTGCATTAGTATATAAATCAAACTCTACATGGTTATGGAACTTATCTCTTAAATGTCCTTTTTTATCCCAATAAAATCCTGATTTTCTCAAAAGTTCTTTAGACTTTTCAAGATCCTTTTCATATGGTTTTAAATTTTTGTTTAAGAATATTGAATTTAAGCTTTCCGCAGTAAATAAAGGTGCACCAAGACCGTTTGCAACATTGAGCACCATATTTTTTCTGTCAATAGCATAATCGCAAGCTTTACGGAAATTCAAGTCACTAAACCACAACTGCTTTTTAGGATTAACATAAAACTTGCCGTCGTCATTTTTTCTATTATTCAAATTTATAGTCAAAAACATTGTTCCTGTGTCAGGCCCAATATTGTATACCGTAAAATCAGAATGTTTTTCCATTTCCTTAAATCTTGCAACATTTGCCCCTTGAAGGCTTATAACATCGAGTTCTCCACCTTCAAACTTTAAGACTTCATTATTAACATCACCTACAATAAGATATACCAGTTTATCAAGGTAAGGCAGTTTTTTCCCATCCTCATTTATTACGTAATAATTCGGATTTCTTTCATACACAACACGCTGTGCGGGCACATATTCTTTAAGTCTGAAAGCTCCCGAAGTAACAAGCGTTTCCGGTTTTATATTTGTAGATTGGAAAGTATCAAAATAAGCCTTGCCTTTTTTTACTGCTGGTTCAAAAATATGCTTTGGTGCAATTGGAGAAGCCAGCAGTCTCAAGAAAGGAGCAAAAGGTTTAGGTGTTGTAAATTTAACTGTGTAGTCATCAATTTTTTTTACAGTAGGCAGTTTGCCGTCAACTACAACAGAATCTCTTATAGAAGTATTACCAAAACCGTCAAATATAATATTCTGCCATGTAAAAAAAACATCATCTGCAGTAATAGGTTTTCCGTCAGACCACTTTACGCCCTTTCGTAAGTGAACAATATAATCATTACCTTTAACTTCAAAAGATTTTGCAAGCTTAGGTATGGTTTCGCCTGTAACAGGGTTTGTAGTAACAAGGCCGTCATACATAATTTCTGACATTTGAGAAGAAATATTATCTTTAGTATTAAAAGGATTAAAAGTCTTAGGTCCTTCTCCTATGGTAGAAGACACAAGAGTGCCGCCAAAATTACCGATTTCATTTTGCGATTGTAAATAATCAACCCCATTAATTGTCACATTTTTTTCAGGTTTATATTCACTTGCAATATCTTGAGCCTTCGGTCTTAAAGAAGGCAGTTGTTCCTCAGGAATATCGCGTCTTACACAAGCCTTTACCCCTAACAAACAAATTAATATAACCAAGACAATATAAATAATTTTCTTCATAGATAAAGTTTAACATGAATAACAAAATTGTTTATAGCCGAATAAGGCAAATTAACATAATTTACCAAGGATAATTGTCTTCAATTTTCCAATCACTCATTTGTATCATTGCTCCACAAGAAAGATACCTACCTGGTTTACAATCCTCCATAACTCCAGCATAGAAATCAGCATTTGGTCGTAGCGGATCATTAATGTCAGGGACAGGGACACCAGTAACTGGATTGAGTTTAAAAAAAGTAAATCTACCATCCTTAAACAAAACAGTTACAAAAGCATTATGTGAAAAATGCGTTGCAAGGCTCTTATCGTCAGGTTTTATGTTTATATAAATATAAGCAATCTCATTGACCCACTTTCCAGTTGACGGAGCTATCTTTATCAAAGTGCCGTCATTTAAATAAAAAGCTATAGATATTATCTTGTCAGAGCCTCCATACATATAATATGCATATTCAGTCTGGCGTAAGTTTACCGCTGGATAACAGGAATTTGATTTAAGCGAATCGTTAACATACCCGCAATACTTAGGTACATTAAGATAAGGTAAAAAATATTTTTTTACAAATGCTTCATTATTTTCCACACTTGGAGAAGATATAAGAGTCCAGGAGGATACTTCCCCATTTTCCAGTTCTGACATTTTTATAGCATTTTGCATAATACTGTATGCTTTTTTCAATCTAGAAACTGTTTCTTGTTTTTGATACTTATCAATAACTCCAGGTATTGTCAATGCAGCCACGACACCAATTACTCCAAGAGTGATTAAGACCTCAGCTAGAGTGAACGCAATTCTACGAACATTGTTTAAATTATCTACGTGCGTAGCACCTTCGGCTAAAGTAAAAGCTTTTGAAATACATTTATACAACTAATTTTCCTCCTTAAGACCTTTAGAATAACGGATAATCACCAGGTATTTTCCAGCCATTTTCAAATATAATTTCTGTACAATATGCTCGCTCACCGTTGTTTTCTTTATTACATCCGGCAGTTGCGTCTGTCTTTAAAGTTTCAGGATCTCCATCCCAACTCCATTTATATGGTTCAATACCCTTGTCATAATGATATTGACTTGCCCATTCCCAACCCGAAGGTGCATTTTCTCTTGAAGGATAAAAATAAAATGTAAAATATTTTATTCCACTGTCAGAATTTATTTTTGAACCAGTAAAATCCTTAGCCTGAGGGTAAAATTGAATAGCTTGCCCAGCAAGTCGGAAACAGCTTCCATCCATCATATACACAACAGTAAAACCGCTCTTCTTATCAGCAACAACTTTTTGTACTTTGAGATAAGGTCTTAAATATTTGTCAAACCATCTTAAAGAAGCTGGCTTTGATAAATCCGGCTTGCCGTCTTCACCTGTTTCATAACCGGCATTAGGAATAGACTCCCAATATTTTTTATCACCATTAACAACTTCCGAACTTTTAATTGCCTGATTAATTTTGGAATAAAAAGCCGCAAGTCTTGTTTCTATAACATTCTTCTTATATGAAGTAACTAAAACAGGCAGTGTAAATGCTGCAACAACACCGATTATGCCAAGAGTGATTAAAACCTCAGCCAGAGTAAATGCTGTTTTTCTGACGTGATATTCCATATCACCATTATAGCAGTTTTTATGGAATTTACAAGGGGTCGAAAAACCTTGCAGGAGCCTTAAATAATCGCCCCCCCCCCGAAGTCGAGTTCCAGATTGTGGCAAAATTGTATGAATTTATTTAAGCTCTGTAGTTTTGAACTTTGCATAAAATTAACTAACTTTGAATTTAATGATTTTTTATTCATTTTAGTCTCCATATAAT
>JBKUMA010000108.1:0-5764 GCA_046955055.1 Candidatus Gastranaerophilaceae bacterium | reverse complement strand
AATTACAAGGGGTCGAAAAACCTTGCAGGAGCTTTAAATAATCGCCCCCCCCCCCGCCGACAAAGTCGGTTTCCATATTGTGACAAGGTTGCATGAATTTATTTGAGCTCTGTAGTTTTGAACTTTGCATGAAATTAACAACGATGCCTTTTAATGATTTTTTCATACTTGTTGCTCCTTTTAATTTAAACTACTTATTTGATGCATTTACACAAGCTCCAATTGCATCAATCAATCTTTTAACTTTAATTATTCCCAGCTTTTTGTTAAAATCATCAGGCACTGTATTTGAATATGGGATAATCGCCTTTTTGAATCCTGACATTACAGCTTCATTTAACCTTTTTTCAATGTTATTTACAGGATGGATTTCTCCTGACAAACCTATTTCTCCGATTATAACTGTCTGACTGTCAACAACCACATCTCTTG
Source organism: Candidatus Gastranaerophilaceae bacterium (assembly GCA_046955055.1). Classification (GTDB taxonomy): domain Bacteria; phylum Cyanobacteriota; class Vampirovibrionia; order Gastranaerophilales; family Gastranaerophilaceae; genus JBKUMA01. The sequence goes on along the minus strand of JBKUMA010000108.1, from coordinate 5,332 downwards.
CACAAGTCGCTACAGCAAGTGCAATACCTAAATCGGCAGAAGGTTCGTAAACATCAATCCCGCCCATTACGTTAACATACACATCCTGCTTTGAAAGATTTAATCCTACACGTTTTTCAAGTACAGCTAGTATCTGCAAAACTCTGCTTGTATCAACACCGTTTGTAACGCGTCTTGGTGTAGGATAAGGAGTTGTACCTACAAGTGCCTGAATTTCAACAAGTAAAGGTCTTGTTCCCTCATTAGCTACAATAATTGCCGTTCCAGGAATAGAACCTTGAGAACGCTCGTTTAAAAACAATTCATTAGGATTATTCACACATCTTAAACCGCTGACACTCATTTCAAAAATGCCAACTTCCGATGTGTTTCCGAAACGATTTTTCATAGAACGAAGCATTCTATAAGATTTATACTTGTCACCTTCAAAGTATATAACAGTATCAACCATATGTTCCAAAACTTTAGGGCCTGCTATATTTCCGTCTTTTGTAACGTGGCCTATAACTATTATTGTAATATTTTTTGACTTTGCAATATGCATCAAAAGGTTTGTGCATTCTCTAATTTGAGAAACACTTCCTGCAGAGCTTGCAACATTTTGAGAATATATTGCCTGAATACTATCTATCACAACTACATCAGGCATAATTTCTTCTATTTGAGATTTTATGCTCTCCATAGATGTTTGCGGGTAAACATAAAGGCAATCACTGTTAATATCAAGACGTTCTGCCCTTAATTTCAACTGGCTTGCACTTTCTTCCGCTGATACATACAAAACTTTTTTATTATTCTTACAAAGTTCACCGCTTGTTTGTAAAAGAATTGTAGACTTACCTATTCCGGGATCACCTGCCACAAGGACAAGAGAGCCTTGTACAAGACCTCCGCCTAAAATTCTGTCAAACTCAGAAATATTAGTACTAACTCTTATTTCTTCATTAAAATGAATATCTTTTAACAGTGCGGGTTTTTCAGTATTTATAAACTCGTCATGAACAGAGGCTTGCTGAGGTTTTGAAGCGAATTGCACTTCTTCTACAAAACTGCCCCATGTACCGCATTCAGGACATTTACCTAAATAACCTGCTGTTTCATACCCGCATTCTTGACAAATCCATTTTGATTTAACTTTAGCCATTATTTTCCTCGCGAAGATTAATCAAGTCTTTCAAATCGCAATCAAGAGCACGAAGAATAGAAAACAAAGTAGTGACTTGTATATCAACTTTACCACTTTCAATTCTGCTTACATGTTGCGATTGTGACAAACCGGCTTTATCTGCAAGATACTCCTGCGACCACTTCCGACGCAATCGTTCCAACCTTATTCCATCACCCATAATAGCTAAATCATCTTTTTTATTCATTCAATAATAATATACTATTGACAATACAAATTCTATATATTATTATACACATATTGATACTTGCCATACACAAATAAAAGGAAGAAGCCATGGAAAGAAAAGAACTTAAGGAAATATTTGAAACATTCGAAACCAGAACAACAAAAATTACTGAAATGATAGATTTTATTGCAGCAATCGCAGAAAATGACTTGACTGATGAACTAGGAAAATACTTATACATTATTACAGACCAGTTAAAAATAGAATGCGATCTTCTTGACAGAGACAGAATTAGAATTCAAATGGAATGTTTGGATTAAAAAAAGGCGGTTTAAAAACCGCCTTTAATAAATTTATTTTCTTCCTGTTTTATTTATCAATGAAACATCTTTTACACGCAATGCAAAATAAGGTTTGTTTTTATCATTTTCTTGCAAGAACATTACAAATGTGTCGTTAAAATAAAATTTTCTAGGCTTAAGTCTTTCTGGAACTATTGGCATTGACATTTTAGTAGCAATTATTGCTTCAGATTTTAACTTAACACCTTCATTGTTCATTTTGAAGTCAACAGTTTCCAAAGCCTGATCTATCATCATGCCATTTGTACCTTTAATCTCTTTATCACAAAGTTCTGCAAAAGATTTCTCTTTGTACAAATTAATATCAGGAACTTTTAATTCATCCAGTTTAGTAAAGTCACTGTTACCGCTGAACTGTGCTCTTTTCATAAACATATCACTGTATAATTTGTCAAAAGTTTTATCATCATTTGTTCTGTAAAGATACAAAACATCTTTACCTTCTGTTCTTATTGAAACAGCGTAATCCTTTGAAGAGTTATAAAATAAAACATTAACGGTCTGTCTTAAAATCCCGTCACTCTTTTCATTTATACCAAAGTACTGAACTTTTGCCTTATTTCTTGCAAATTTCTCCATATCTAATTTGTCAAAAGCTGTTAAAAATTTAAAATCTTTCTTCAACATTGCATAAACAAGATATTTGTTTGGTCCAGGAGTCCAATCAACAGCATCCAAAACGTCGCTTGTTTCGTTGAATTTTTCTTTAATAGCCTGTTCAATTGTTGTTTTTAATTCAGGTGAAGTTTCTCCATATGTTGTGTAATAAGAGTCTTCAGACAGGTCGCTTGTCTTAAATTTTTGCTTATTTAATTGTTTAGCCAATTCTGACTTTGAACCTACAAAAACAATCGGACCTTTAACAACACCTTCCATAAGTTCATTCCAAGCCAACTGGAAAGTTCCGACCCACAAACGGTTTTGTTGTGCAGATTCAGATGCAAGCAAAGGCAAAACATCTAATGTCTGAACAGGTTTACTTCCGCCGAATGCAAATACCGCAGAAGCTGTCATCATTAATGACATAAGTGTGATTAACAGTTTTTTCATTACTTTTTCTCCTCTATATTTAAGAACTTTAAAAAGCTGTGCAAGAAACCTTTTGTATTATTTTCATGCGGCAGACTGGCTGCTTTGTAGTACTTTTCATAATTCTTTATTATATTATCCGGCAAATCTTCTCCACGTTCAAGTATGTATGAAATAAATTCTAAATAATCGTTCTGTTCCTCTTTATACAAGGCATCACGATTACGTAAATCTTCATCCGCTTCATAATGAACCAAAGCATGGTAAGACGCAATAATACTCGTATCCTCACTATCTTTTGGAAAAGCTAAAATTGCCTCACGCACACAAATATACCCCATTAATACTTTGCGTATTAATTCGGCAACACGTGCTCTATCTTCTTTTGATATAGGATTAGTCATAATAAATTAAACTAATAAACTGCATTCACTTTCAATAAATCTCAAAAGTTTTGCATAATCACCTTCAAAGAATTGATCAGCAAGAGTTTTTACAGCCTCTAAAGACATTTCTCTTTTATTCATTGCTGCTTTATAAAAGAATTTTTTACCAACTTTATAGCGAACTAAAATACTTTTAACAGTTAATCTGTCCATAACTGTTTTAATAGTTGTGTAAGCTCTTTCTATACCATTGGCAGACAAATCATCAACTATATCTTGAATAGATATGTCTCTGTCTTCATCTTCACTTGTTAAATTCCAAAAAGAATTCAAAATATCAATCTCGAGCTTTCCGCAAACCATATATAGCCTCAACTTTCTTTATTTCCTATTTAATTACTAACATTGTAACACAAGATATTTGTTTTACAACACATTGATAACAGAAACTTTACAATTATTCTATATCAAACAAATCCCTCTCCTTTTTAAAATTTGTTTTTCTTTTATGAATTTTAGCATTCTTCTTTTTTGTCTTTGAAGAAACTCCTCTGTATGCGTTATCCAGAGATATCTTACATAACGCTTTACCGTTTCTTCTGTCATAAAAAGTCAGCCAAAATTTTCTGTTAATATTATCTACAGCAAAAGATATCTGCCCTGCAACTCTGTCACCAGGCTTTATCTGTTTAAACATAATCTTTGTATCGCCGAAAATTGACGGTCTGAAAACTGCATTATAATCATTAATTAAAGCCAAATCCAAACCGGATACGGTTTTGTCTGACATATTGGAAATCATAACCGTCAATGTAAGTGTATTAACTTCGCCAAACGGATCTTCCTGATGTTTAATATCACTAATATGAATATCAAGCCCTGGATAAAACAATTCATGCTGCATTAATGCAGTATCTTTATACACAGGCAGGGGAACTGTAGTGTTAATCTTAACCCTGATTTCATCTCCCGGTGCGATTAAGACATCATGCCCTTTTCTTATTAATGCCATCCCCAACCCAATTGCTCCGCCAATTGCGGCACCGCCGGCAACTGTATATCCTTGAGAAGCTATAGCTGCTTCAAGTCCCAGCCAATTCAAAGCCAAAAAACCGCCAACAGCTCCGCCTGCAACTGTATATCCAACATCCTGAACAACAATTTTACCTGTTTGGGCCACAGGATGAAGCTTTGTAGACATTTTACCTTCTATAGGAATTTCTCTTCCATCAGGTGTAATCAAATAATCAAAGTCCATTTCAATAAATCCGGGACGTCCTAGACGCTTAGGATCAACAGTTTGGGTAATCTTTCCGTGTGCGATTGTTCCTTTCGGAATTATTACACCTTTATCACCTGAAACTTCAGACGTTACCTCTGCAAAAAACTCATCGCCTTCTATATTTATAGACGAATCTAGCACCTGCGAAACAGTCATATTAATAACATCTTTTCTGTCAAGATGTTCAATTTCACCGGTAAAAAGCTCTTTTTGCAGCTGATCCTGATAAGTATCAGTTTTTTCTGCATGCCCCTCCAGTACATCCGCATATGCAACTGATGTATTGATTATAAAAGAAATTAACATTAATAAAGCAATAATCTTCTTCATAACGAAATTATACAACAGGTATTTGACAAATACAAAAAAATTATTAATAAAAAAACATAACCGTAAGAGCAAGTTTGATTTTATAATATTATGGGCATAATAAAAGAGTATATTGTAATTTTCAAACGGGGAGGATTTAATATGCGTTGGTATGACCTTGATTCATCAGTATGTATGGCTATAAGTATGATAGAACTAGCAGATATGTCAACACAGGTAAAATGTGCAAAACATATAATACAAAGAGCCAAAGAATTAGACCCTGAAATGGAGTTTATCAAAAAAGTTACAGCTGTAAATGTCAGCGTAACAAACTACAAACGCTGGTATGATAAAAATGAAACTATTTCTACTGCATTCAAATACTTGAAAGAATTATCTCTCGATGCTCAAAAAACTATCTCAAATGAAATATTTGCAATAATTAAAGATGTAACTCTTGTGTAAAATATTTTAATTGACTTTTTATAAAAAAAACAGTAGAATTGTCATATGAAAAAACGCTGGTATGACATAGATCCTACAGTAAGCAGAGCTGTAGCAGCACTGGAAAAGGCTGAAGAATATATTCAGATTCGTTGTGCTGAC
>JBKUMA010000107.1:0-5794 GCA_046955055.1 Candidatus Gastranaerophilaceae bacterium | reverse complement strand
ATATATCTTCCTGTATTAAAATATGGAATTACAAGAACTTAAAACACATAATAAAGAAAGCTATAATGTTTATAGTGCAACACAAAGTGGTTCTAATCCAGGGTTCTGGGCAGAAAACAAAGTAACCGGAGAATTGTTTTATATGAAGACTGGAAACGGAAGACAAAATATAACAGAAAATGTTTCCTCTCAAATTTATCGTGCTGCTGGTATTGACACACCTGATATGCAGTTAATTGGCTCACCGGCTTTTAATAGTTCACACTTAAATTCTGATAATTGCTGGATTAAAAGCAAAGCCGTTACCGATTTAAAACACATTTCAGAAAATCCGAAAGCTGCTTATGAAGGATTTGCAGTTGATGCGTGGCTTGCAAACTGGGATGCGGTGTGTTCCGGAAATACTTTATTGAAAAATGGGAATGCTGTGAGAGTCGATTTTGGCGGAACTTTGAACTTTAGAGCAAAAGGTGGTATGAAAAAATTCGGAAATGAAGTTCATGAATTATCAACTTTGCTAGACAGCAAGATTAATCTCGAATCAGCTTTAGTGTTTAAGGATATGACTCGTGATGATTTGATAAATTCTCTAAGAAGAGTTCAAGATGTTTCGAATGATGATATTCAAAAAATATATAATTCTGTTAATGCCTATATGGATCCTGAAATATTTACGACGATTTATAATCGAAAAAATTACCTATCATTAGTATTAAAAGAAGCAGAAAAAACAAAGATGAAGCCAGAACAAACTATTCAAGAATACGTAAAACTTCTTGAAGAAAAAGTTGCGAAGACAAATAAAAAACAGTTATCTGCAGTTAATGGAGAAACAATAAAAAGAGAACGAGTTATGAGAGATATGGAATATCAGCGTAACACAAACTGTTCTGAAGAAGATTTAAAAACATTATGGGGTGTTAAAAACGGATACTGTTATGCAAATCAACAACTTGCAGATCCTTTAATGGGAGATTGTTATATTAAATCTTTAGACAAAGCTATGGAAAATGTTAGATTGACAGAACCTATAACGCTTTATAGAGGTGACCATTTTAGAATAGATAGTCAAATAAATCTTAGGTACGCTGATGAATTTCCAGAATTTAAGGATAAGAGAATTACATATTATGTAGACTTTCATAATGATATCAGTAAAGCAGGCAAGGTTTTTGTAGAAAGCTTTGAAAATCACCAGAATGTATCTGTTCCGCTTCAACCAATGGATGAATTAATAAAGAAAATATATCAAAAAGGTAAAATTGTTGAAGAAAGCCAATTTATTTCCACTACAGTTAATCCGACAGTGGCTAAAGAATTCGGCAAGGGCGAATTCGATATTATATATAAGTATAATGCTCCGGAGGGTTTAAAAGCGGTAAGTATGGAGCATTTTGATAAGAGTATTACAGGAGATAGTGATTGTTATCTGCCGGAAGTTATGAATTCAGGTAAGGTTGACGGATCTGAAAAAGAAATATTCGTTGCACGCGGTTTCAAATACAAAATGAAGAATTTGACACGCGAAGACGGAAGATATGTTATTGAATGTGATATATTGCCTCCTGATAATGTTTCGCATAATATTGCTCCGAAGAAAATTTTATCAAAAAATGAGTTTTCTGACTTTATGACAAAACTGGGATATACTGAAAGCAATGGCACGTTAGTACCATCTAAAAAGCCGCAGGCTAATAGGTATTCAAATTCTCTATCAAAAAATGATGTAGATAAAATCTTAGAAAGACTGCAAACTCCAATAAAATATGAAGATTTTCAATATATGTACAGCGTCGTTAACGCTTGCGACGGTAAATATGTAGATTATTGGAAAAGCAATCAGGAAGAACTTATCTTGTTTTCTGGTAATTTGAAAAAGTTTTCCGATAGAACTCATGAAAATCTAATACTTGATTCTCATGTAATGGAAAATATGATAAATTCGATTCAGAATAAACCTTTTGGTGCAACTTTAGATGCTTTTGTAACTTTCCAAAATGAATATGGTATAAATTTCTTGTTGAGAGATTTGAAAAATGGTAAAGTAACTAAAGATAACCTTGCCAGTCATCCGTTACATGGTAAGGACGGCGAAAGATACTTAAAAAATGCCAGTAAAATGGAAAGTCATATTGAAAAACAAAGAACTTCTGCACCTATGACTTTATATAGAGGAGATTCCCCGCTTGTTTTAGAAAGTGTTAAATTAGAAGACGGAACCAACACTAACTTTTTCAAAAAGATAGATTCGATTTTGAATATGTATGACGAAACGAAACTCGAAGGGATAATGAAATTGGATTATAAAGAGCAGCAGAGACTTGCTCATACTGCTTTAAAGACGAATGATAATTGGAAACAAGAGCTAAGCGATATACTGGATGAGGTATCTAAATCACCTTTTTCTGTTGATATGCCGGGATTTATGTCAGCGTCAGTCAGCAAAAAAGAAAGTGAACTTTTTGGCAAATCAATGTCAGGTTATGCAAAAGAATTTAGGGGTGTTCTGTGGAAATTGGATGTACCTGAAAATTCTAAATGCACCTGTATAGATGTTATAGATCCTTATGCAATTCAGCCTGAAGGTGAGTTTTTATTCCAAAAAAATTCTAAATTGAAAGTTCAACAAGCAAAGCTAGAAAAAATTGATGGATATTATTACATTGTGCTTAATGCTTCTGTTGCTCAGTAAAATCGCATAATTAAAAAAGGTCATTTTTTAAGATTTAATATATATTAATACATTATTTGATTTTAATAAGTATCTGGTGTACACTTTTTACTAATGATGATGCCGGGTCGGAATTAAAAACCTTACCGGCAAGGTTTAGCGATAGTCGCAGAGGAATAGTGCCATTGTTGAACTTCGCTAAAAGAAAACAAATTAAGGAGAAATTGGAAATGACACCAAGAAACTTTTTATTCACTTCTGAATCAGTGACAGAAGGACACCCCGACAAAGTTTGCGACCAGATTTCTGACGCAATTTTGGACGAATTTTTGACAAAGTACCCGCAATCTCGTGTTGCAGCAGAAACAACTGTAACAACAGGTATGGCTTTAGTTTGCGGAGAAATTACTGCTGATTGTTATGTAGATATTCCGTCTGTTGTACGTAATACAATTAAGAATATCGGATATATCGGTAGAGAAGGCGGAGGTTTTGACTACAAAACTTGTGCTGTATTAACAAGTATTGATGAACAATCTTGTGATATTGCAGGCGGCGTAAATAAAGCTTTTGAAACAAGAAATGATAATGCTGATACATCAGTTTCCGAAACTGAAAATATTGGTGCTGGCGACCAGGGTATTATGTTTGGTTATGCTTGTAACGAAACTCCTGAATTGATGCCTTTACCTATCAGCTTGGCTCATAAACTTTCTTACAGACTTTCTCAGGTCAGAAAACAAGGTCTTGTAAATTATCTTAGACCGGATGGTAAATCACAGGTTACAGTTGAATATGTTGACGGTAAACCTTCAAGAATTCATACTGTATTGATTTCTACTCAACACGATCCTGAAATCAACGGTGAATGTGATAACCATAAAGTTCAAGAAATAATTAAAAACGATATCAAAAAATTAGTTATTGATTATGTTTTTGAAAATGAAACAATTAAAATTGACAGCGAAACTAAAATTTTAGTAAATCCTTCAGGACGTTTCGTAGTTGGCGGACCTCAAGGTGATGCAGGTTTAACAGGACGTAAGATTATTGTTGATACTTACGGCGGTTATTCTCGTCACGGCGGAGGTGCTTTTTCAGGAAAAGATCCTACAAAAGTAGACCGTTCAGCTGCATACGCTTCACGTTACGTGGCTAAAAACATTGTTGCTGCGGGTTTAGCAGAAAAATGCGAAATCGAGTTAGCTTATGCTATCGGTGTTGCACAACCTATTTCAATCATGGTTGATACTTTCGGTACAGGTAAAATTTCTGATGGTGCTATTTCTGAATTAGTATCTAAAAACTTTGATTTAAGACCTGCTGCAATTATTAATCAATTTGATTTACGCGGATTGCCTGCTAAAAATGGCGGCAAATTCTATCAATTATTAGCTGCTTACGGACATATGGGCAGAACTGATATTGATGTACCTTGGGAAAAAACAGATAAAGCAGATGCTTTAAAATCACAAGCTTGTTCTTGCGGTTGCTGTTCTTGCTCAAAGTAGAAGTTAATAAGCTATAAAAGAGGAGAAGCAATTCTCCTCTTTTTTAATTTTTGAAAGGTTACATGATAAATAAATTAAATTCAACAAATGCATTTACTTCACAAATTTTTTTGATTGAGAATAATCAAAAAAATGTTCTTTCTGATAAGAAAATTGATAAACAAACATTAGGCAGATTTATTTATAATTTAGAAAAGAATGGAAATAATGATACAGTAACTATTAAGTTAGAAAACAATAAGCCTTTAATTCAAGTAAAAAAAATGCGTGGAAACAATGCATATATAGGTTCACAGTATGTGGAGAGTAAATTCACTGTTAAAAATGCATTAGCCGCTTACAACAAAGCTAAAGACGATATGAAGCTATCAGGAGTTGGCAAGCTATCTGATTATTTGATTTAATAGCCATTAATGAATGTTTATTTGTTTCATATCAAAATCTGTTTTTGTATTGCTTCTTTTTATAAGTATTGCTGCAATTATGGCTGTAACAGGAACACATATAAGGATTGCAATACTGCCTGTTAAAGCAGAAAGGATTTCTGTTGCAACTTGATTTAGATTAAAAAATTTATTCATATCTATATTATTTGATAATAATACAAGTGGCAATGAACTTCCTAAGTATACTAAAATCAAGGTGTTTGACATTGTTCCGATAATATCTTTACCAACATTCATACCAGATTTAAAAAGCTGTTTTATAGAGAGACTTTTATCTGTCTCATAAATTTCGTTAATAGTACTTGCTATCGATACAGCAGTATCCATTAATGCACCTAAAGCCGCTATAATCATAGACGCAGAAAGAATTCCCGTAAAACTCAAATCAGGTCTTGCTGTGTATAAAAACATGTTTTCTTCACCAGCAAAGCCTGTTAAATGAGCAGTGTAAATAGTAATAATAGATAGTGCTCCAGCAAATATCAGACTTGAACTTGTGCCGATAATAGCAGATGAACTTTTTGAATTGAATCCCCCAACAAGGTAAATTGTGATTATTGTAGATAAAATTCCTACAAGTACAGCCGAAGCAATTGGACAAAATCCATTTAGTATCATAGGCATTAGTAAAAAGAAAATTAAAGCAATTGTTGATATTATGGAAATAATACTGGTTAACCCTTTTTGGCGGCCTATTAACAGTAAAAGTATAAAGAATATGCTTACAAATATCCATATTTGATTATCTCTTTGAATATCAGCGATATAAAAATTTATATCATCAGCACTCACAACGGTTTCATTTACCGGCTCTAAATGCAATACAACTTTGTCTCCCTTAGATAGGTTAATATCGTATGCAGGATTTCCTGTCAACATATTGTCGATAATTCTTTCAGTACCTTTGTAATTACCTGTTAGGACTTTTACAGTAACTTCTTGTTTAGTTGTTTGCTCACCTTGGTTAATATTATCAGCATCTTCATATTTAATACTTTCAACAATACCTGTTTCTGATTTCATTACGGCTTTGTCTTCGGCCATAACAGGTGTAAATAAACCTAATATTAAAAATAAGATAATAAACAATTTTTTCATAAATATCTCCTAACCAAAGATACATTACCATAAAAATAATCTTGATAAAATTAGAAAAAGTGTTATAC
>JBKUMA010000106.1:0-5804 GCA_046955055.1 Candidatus Gastranaerophilaceae bacterium | reverse complement strand
GGATAAAAGGAGAAGTTAGGTTTGTTAAGTAAATTTTATTTAAAAGACCATGTAAAAATGGCTTTGGAAGAAGACATCGGTTTTGGAGATATTACGACAGAGTATCTTGCAGAAGATGACGATATGCTTTCAGGTGAATTAAACACAAGAAGCGAAGGCGTTTTGTGCGGGGTTGAAGTTTTTAAAACTGTTTTTGAGGTCTTGGCAGGTAATGAAGTTAAAATAAAATTTTATTATAAAGATGGCGATAAAATAAATAAAGGTGATAAGATTGCTGATTTCTCAGGACCTGCAAAATACCTGCTTATGGGTGAAAGAGTTGCTTTAAACTATATTCAGAGAATGAGCGGCATAGCAACAGAAACAAGAAAATATCAGGATGCAATCGGAAATTATAAAGCAAAGATTGTTGATACAAGAAAAACAACTCCTAATTTCAGAGCTTTTGAAAAATATTCTGTTAAAATAGGAGGCGGAGCATTACATAGATTTAATCTTTCTGACTGTGCAATGATTAAAGATAATCATATAAGACTTGCTGGTTCATTAACCAATGCAGTTAACAAGTTAAGAAAAAATCTTTCTCATGCCCACAAAATTGAAGTAGAATGCGATACTTTAGAGCAGGTTCAAGAAGCTATAGATGTCAAAGCTGATATTATAATGCTTGATAACATGACATTGGAGAATATGAAAAAAGCTGTTGATATGATTAATGGCAAAGCAGTTGTTGAAGCAAGCGGAAATGTTAATCTTGAAACAGTTAATGCAATTGCATCTACAGGTGTAGATATTATTTCATCAAGTGCAATTGTTGCTAAAGCACCGACACTTGATTTGGGATTTGATATGTAATCATATACAAAATATATCTAAAAGTGTTATTTAAACACCAATTGTTAAGCACCTTAAAAACAAAAATTAAGGTGCTTTCTGTATTTTCATTATTTTTATAAAAATAATTGTAAAGTTTCTTAAAATACATGGCAAAAATTATTTTCCTTTGTTTTAGAATAATTGTAGAAGACATAATTTATTTGGTGAAAAGATGAAAATAACTTCGGTACAACGTGATATGACCCTCAAACAGGGCAGCTTTAAGGTCCTTAGCGACTCGCAAACTTTTAAGGAGAATACTGGTGCGGGTGCACACGGACATAAACGAGGAATAAATGCAAATAATAGCGGTAACTTAACGGATAAGAGTGAGGTTGCCGCTATTAATTTTCAAGGGAATCTCGGAACAAAAATTGGTAAGAGCAATTCATTTAATTGGATTCTTACTCAGGTAGATAAACACAACGTTTCAGCAAGTGCTTTTATTGCTCTTATACTTGCAGGTATTTTAAGACCTATGGCTATTATGTCACTGCCGGGTAAAAAAGATAAAGATGACAAAATTTACGCTTCAGGGCACTCAATGGCATCAGGTGTAATTGGATTTGCTTTTTCAACACTGGTTACAGCTCCTTTAGATGATGCGATTTCAAAACTTAAAAAAGATCCTGCTAAGTTTTCAGCAAAATATTTAGCAGACTTGAAAAATAAAGCTAAAAACGGTGCAACTGAATTTGAAAAGAATGTTGCAAGAAGAACAGTTGAGTCTTTGGAAACTTGTTTGAAAAATGTTCCTGACTGGATTATTGCGGTTCCAAGAGCAATGTTAACTATTGCATTGATTCCGCCTATTTTAAAATATGTATTTGGTGTTGAGAAAAAGAAAAAAGTACCACAAGCACCAGTTCAAGAAATAAAACCGGAAATTAATACACAAATGAATATGATGAATAAAACCTCTATTGAGGAATTTGGAAAAGGAGGGTTAAAATAATGAACGTAACTCTTAATACTAACAAATTCCAAACATATAGCAACCAAAATAACCAATACAATCAGTACAGATTAAAATCAGGTATCAGTTTTACATCAGCACCTGGTGCAGCCGCTGAAATCGGACAGGAAGTGACAAGAGCTGCAAAAGGTTCAGATTTATTTAAACCATTTAAAAAAGCATACAATTCTATGACTGACTGGATTGCAAAAAATGTTGTTTCTCATGTTGTTAACAATAAAGGTATACAAAAGTTTGCAGATAAATTTAAAAATAACGATATGCTGTTTAACCATATGTTAGCTACAGGTTCTTTGATAACAAGCGGTTTGTATGTAAAGAAAACTCTTGATAACAAAGATATGGATAAAGACAGAAAAAATACTCTGGCAATCAATCAGGTGTTAACATTCATAGTTTCTACAATTGGAGCATATTCTTTAGACAAATCATTAAATAAATGGTGGAATAAAGTTACAAACAAATATGTTGGCGTCCAAATAGGCGATATGAATATTGTTAAAGAGTTTGAAGCTGAAGTTAGAAAAGCATCTGATGCTAATAAGTTAATAAAAGAATCTAACAAAAAACTGGCAAAAGCAGATAGAAAACCTTTAGGACATGTTCCTAGAATCGGAGAATTTTTGGATGGATATATTAAAAAGAACAATGTTGCTTTTTCAAAGGATGAAATTAAATCTCTTTCTAAAAAGATAAACGGTATGGGACTGTTAAAGAAAATGGTAGTTTTCGGTATGGTTTATCGATTCTTGGTTCCGGTTTTAGTTACTCCTATAGCTAACAAACTTGGTGATAAAATGATTCAAAAAAGAAAAGCAAAGGAAGCTTTAGAAGCAAATAAATAAAAAATATATAGTTAAAGAAAAAACATAAAATGCGGACTTTATTAAAGTCCGCTTCTTTTTCGTAAATTACTTGAAATATTTACATATTTATTGTATCTTTTGGATATGAATTATGCTTAAAATACGGGGTTAAGCCTAGTGGAAGACAAAAATATTTTAGATTTGGAAGCTATTGCTAAAGATTGCGGCTTGTTTGATGAGTCTGACATTAACTCTTGTATCCGAAAAATTTTGGCTCTTGACGAGACGTATGAACAGAAGAATTTAGTCAAAATTTATAATTACTTTTTATCCGTTTCTAAAAATCCTGAAATCTTGATGAATGTTATAAGATGTGCTGACAGGTTTAGAGATAAATCTACTTTAAGTGTTCTTTTAGATATTTTACTGATGAAAAATATTAATAATGAAGATGTTCACATAAAAGAAAAATTTATAAATGTTCGTTCAATGTGTGCGAAAGCGATTGCTAATTTTAAAGACACTTCTGCTGTTACACCATTGTTATACTGCTTAAATAACAAGGATGAAAATTATAAGATAAGACTGGCATGTGCAGATGCTCTGGGAAAAATAGGTGACAGATATGCCGTTGCACCTTTGATAGAAGTTGTCAAGGATGAAGATGAAAAGTCTGTTTATTTAAGAGAAACTGCGGCTTCTGCTCTTGGAATGCTTGGCGACTTGAGGGCCGTAGATCCTCTTGTTAGTATTCTGGAAGCACAAAAAGGTATTTGGAATAAGTTTACTTTTTTGAAAGAAAGAGTAATAGAAGCATTAGGCAAGTTACGACTTGATGATAATGAGCGTGTATTCAATGCTTTAAAAAATTCGCTTGTTGATGAATCGCCTCAAATAAGAATTAATGCGATAGAAGCAATTATGGACAGTGAAAATCCTCATGCCGCAGATACAATCAAAACTTGTTTGAATGACAGTGATGATGAAGTTAAGAAAAATGCTCTTATAGCACTTTATAATATTATGGGCAGAGAAATACTTGATGAGGTTATAAGCGAATCAACATATTCTGATAAATTAAAAATGGAAGCAGTGTCATTGATTCAAGAATATGAAGAAGATAGTGAGCTTATTGGACAAGAGGAAAGAAATGACTAAATCTATTATTCTTTTATCAGGCGGGTTGGATTCACTTGTCAGTTTAGGTTTGGCAAAAGAAAAATACAATATACAACTTGCTTTAACTTTTGATTACGGACAAAAATCAGCAGAACAAGAGATAAAAGCTGCAAAATTGATATGTGATTATTACGGAATAGAGCATAAGGTTATGCTTTTAGAATGGTTAAAAGATATTACACACACATCACTTGTCAGCAGTGATGACGTTCCTACAGGTGAAAAACTTGATAACCCGTTTGATTCTATGAAATCAGTTTGGGTGCCAAACCGTAACGGACTTTTTTTAAATATTGCAGGAAGCTTCGCTGACGGAGAAGGCTTCGATTATATAATCATAGGTGCAAATAAGGAAGAAGGGCAGACTTTTCCAGATAATACACAGGAGTTTATAAACAGAGTAAATGCTGTATTTGAATATTCCACTCAGAAAAAGCCTAAAGTCGTTGCCCCCTTGATAAATTCTGATAAAAATGATATAGTGAAACTGGCGTTGGAAAATTCAATACCTCTTGAATTTACAAGAAGCTGCTATCAAAACACTCAAAAGCATTGCGGAGTTTGCGAGTCATGTACTAGATTAAAAAATGCTTTGATTAATAATAATGATGGCTACTATATCAAAAAACTTTTTTAGGATATACTAACTTTGATGAAAACAAAATTTATAGAACAGACAATCAAATACGAAGGGCATCAGCTTGCTCCGCATTGGATTTATAAAAACTTTAAAATCCAGGGTGATTCTATTGTCGCTTTCATTGGCGAATGTGAAGTGAAATTGACTGAGATGGTTGATATAGAAGATGTTATCAATAATGAACCTATTTACAGTCGAAACATGCTTAGTTTTATTTCAGAACAGTTTGGTGTAGGTTTGACTGAAGGTGTTTACAGACAAAGACTGTTAATTTGTATAATTAAAGAGGCTCTGGAAAAAAGGGGAATTAAAGTCAGACGAAACGGTGATGATTTATTTGTAGATGATAAAAAATTAACTGTTTCTATAGCTACAAAATCAATGACTTCAATATTAATCCATACAGGTGTAAATATAGATTCACAAGGTGCACCTGTGAAAGCTTCCGGATTAACAAATGATTTAGGAATAACTGATATTGAGAATTTTGCAAAGGAAATAATGCAAAAATATTCAGAAGAAACTGATGATATAGTATTAGCCGGTACAAAGGTCAGAGGGGTATAGTTTAATGAGAGAATCACAAGACTTTAACGACGAACCAAAACAACATTCACATATTAGTTATAAAGAATATCAAAAAAAAGTTACTAAAAATCCTAACGAAGGTACTTTGATTTTTGTATCAACTTTCTTTGTTCTTTTGTTGTTATTTTTAGGAATAGCAAAACAAATATCTCCGGAAGTAGATGTTCAAATTGGAGATGATTCTGCTATTTCTACAGAAGATACTTCTAAATCTTCTGTAGACGATAGATTGAAACTGCTTCAAGAAGAAGATAGTGGAAATATTAAGACCGAAGATGATGCATTTGATTCTTCTTTAGACGAAAAAGTTAAATTGCCGGATAAGTTAAAGAAAACAGAAGAAACACCTTCAGAGGATGTTGTTACATTGAGCGAAAAAGAGGCAACTCCTAAGCCGGCAGAAACAGCATCTAAACCGCCAAAGGCTGAACCAACTGCAGCTCCTGCTGTAACATCAAAAGTAGTTGTAGGGTATTATTCCTCAAAAGAACAAGCAGAGGTTGCAAAGGGGATTATTGCTGAATCAGGTTTAAATATTAGCCCGTTTGTAAGAAGTATAGGTGGTGCATATACAATTCAGGTGGGGTCTTATTCAACACGCGAAAAGGCACAGGCAGTTGTTAATGACTTATTGAAAAATAACTATCCTGCAAGAATTCTGGTTGAACAATAAGGAGTAAATAATATGAAAAAATCATTAATTATGAAAACTGTCAAATTTGTGCAAAACCCGAATTAC
>JBKUMA010000105.1:0-5809 GCA_046955055.1 Candidatus Gastranaerophilaceae bacterium | reverse complement strand
ATTTTATACTATCTTCACGTTTAGCCGTTTTTATTATAGTCCCATTTGGAAGTTTTTTATTATGTGGGTCCTGTACTGTAAAATACATATCAGAGACTCTTGTTGTTAGCCCCAAAACTCTCTGATATGGTCTTATACAATCACTCAATAAAAAGCCAAACCAGGTTTTTACTTCTATATTTTCCGGAATATATCCAAATTTTTCAATAATTTTATTTTTTATCTCATTTGTATTTTTATTGGTATATGTTGTTATGAGTATTTTTTTATTCTTTGCCCTAAGTGCTAGTTTTACAAGTTTTGTTGTTTTGCCTGAACCAGCAACAGCATGTAAAAAATAGTTATTCTGAAATGGCATCTTCTATATACTGTGGAAATTTCACAGCTCCTTTTTCTGTCTCAAATATTCTTAATGCAACTTCTGTTTTATTAGTTTTAAAATATTCAATAAATTTATCATTTGTCATATCTGTTTTATCGAATATTTCCTTTAATTTATCAATATTATTGCAAGCTAAAATATTAGGTTCTAAAGTTTTCAGTGTTTCATCTGTTGACCAACACAAATTGATATTTGAACAGTCTTTATAATCGTTGTATTTATTTGCCAATGCGTTTATATTGCCATCATTATCCGTAACAACTACGATTTTATTATCTAAAATTTTTGATATACTTAAAAAGCGTTTAAATGACAAACCCCTAACAGATACAACATCAATACCATTTTCAATTGGTAATTTGTCATACTTATCTTTATATGCTTTTTGGACAATTAATTCATCAGATGGACCTTCAACTAAAATTGTTTTTCTAGATAAAATCATTCTCAAAGTATCAAAGCCTGGTAATTTTTTAAAATAGTCATATGTTTCTTTATCTAAATTTTTAATTGACAACCAACTATCACCATTAAGTAATATAGTTTTTTCCAAGCCAGTTTTGTTCATTACAAAAGAACTATGTGTTGTAATGATAATTTGTTTTTCTTTGCAAAGCTCTTCAATGTTATTAATTAGCTTGTTCAAATTTGAATAAGAAAGGCTTGTTTCAGGTTCTTCTATCATTATAAGACTAGCTTTTTCAATATGAGCTTTAATTGCCAACTTTGTTTTGATTGAATTTTGTTCCCCTTTTCCAATAAACCTAAATGGTATATCATTCAAATATAATGATAAAGTTGAATCCCAAGAGGCTTTTGCTGAGGTGTCTATTGATACAACTGTCTTTTTATCAGATATTTTAAATTCTTCTTTTGTAAATTTGTCGTTTATTTCTGTTATTTTAGGGTCTTCTATAAAATCTTCTTTCAATTTTCTATATTTTAATGCTAGCAAAGCCTTATCTTTACTTCCTAAATTATATTCAATAAGAGAGGCAATATATTTATCAACACCATTATTATATCTGTGTTCAATATTATTAATTAAATGTGTTCTTAATGGTAATTTTGTAAATTTATCATTCCCATATGCGAAAGAAAGCCATTCATACGTATAGTATTCAATAGGTATATTGGTAATTTCTTCAGTTTCTGCTTTATAATTTTCATATTCCTTTTGAAAGGCTTTATCAAAGTGAATTCTTAATGAAACTCCGCAACAATCTTCATATAAACTATTGTTTGGCCCCTGAAAAATTTTGTCTTCAAAAGAATCGTCAAAAAATACTTCTATAATAATTTCTGGTAAGGCAGGGTTTTTTCCCTGTTTAACATCATTCACATATTGATTAACAAGGTCTTGATTAAATAAATATGGAGATAGTTCTTGAAGAACACTTCGACCATATAATTTTGCGGTTAAGGCTAAATTAATTGCTTCCAATAGCGATGTTTTTCCAGCATCGTTGTTGCCAATAATTATATTACAGCCTTCATTAAATGATATGGTAATATCTTTAAACTGTTTATAATTTTGAATTCTTACCTTTTTTATCATTTACGTCCCTTCTTTCAAAATTTCTAAATACTCTTTATACGCAAAAGTTCGATTTCTTGATTGAGTTGAAGTTTGTTCAAGGACGCCGATACTAGTCAGGTCTTTGACTATATTTGACATTGTATTAAACGCTATATCAAGCTCTTTTGCTGTCTTTTGGATTTCTATAATAGGGTTTGCCTCTAAATATTCAAACACTCGCATTGCATTTTTAGCACGGCGTCCCAGTTTTTCAACTTTTGCACAATTTTTATCATGCAAAGCAATCAATTTATCAATCGTTTCTGTTGCGTCTTTTGCTGATTCATAAACAGCTTCTAAGAAGAACTTAACCCATTGTTCATAATTACCTTTTAAACGCACTTCGCTCATACGGTCATAATATTCAATTTTGTTTTTCTTCAAGAAATAAGAAATATACAATGCCGGAGTCGTTAAAACTTTCTTTTCCATTAAAAATAAAGTAATTAATAGGCGTCCTATTCTGCCATTGCCATCCAAGAATGGGTGAATAGTTTCAAATTGATAATGAATTAATCCAGCACGAATTAACACATTTAAATCATCTTCTGCATTGATATACTTTTCCAAATCAGACATTGCTTGATTCATATCATCAACAGACGGCGGCACAAATCTTGCGTTCTGCAAACTACAGCCAGATGCACCAATCCAATTTTGAGAATGCCTAAATTCGCCAGGGCTTTTATTTTCACCTCTAACACCTGATAGCAAAACTTCATGTGCTTGCTTAATTAACCTATTGCATAAAGGAAGCTCTTTTAACTTGTTAATCGCAAAATCGGTTGCCTTAATATAATTTACAACATCGCCAACAGGTCTATTTGTGTTTTCTTCTAAACAAGGGTCGAGAACATCTTCTAAAGTTGCCTGAGTTCCTTCAATTTGCGAGGACATCAAAGCTTCTTTTCTTACATACATAGAGATAAACAAATCCATATTAGGAATTCTCGTTGCAATCCCTTCCAATAAAGCAAGTTGTTTATTTGCTTTAACAAGTATTTCTACAATATCATTGCTTAATTCTATTGTAGGATTTGTCGGCAAAACCGATGGCACAAAAGATTTATATGCCATTTCCCCTGATAAATTTGATTTAAAATATCCTGCTCGATTTTTCATGACTATACCTAAATTGAAATAACAAGTTTATTATAACACATTTATTTCAATTTATCAATTAAAAATGAAATAAGTATTAGCAATTCTTAATCTTATTTCACTTTCTCTAACCAGCCAAAATATAAGTATCAAAAATTATGAAATTTTTCTATGACTCCGATTAAAGGAGGCTAAATATGGGTTTTACCCCTCCCCCGACCTTGTATAAATGGTCATTTTAGAAATATCAATCTTTCCTTAATCGCATTGCGGTTGCGAATTGGTTGCAAAAGTACTGATAAACTTAAACAAAAATTGACAAAATCTGAGAATAAAATTAGTCTCAAATTCATGTGCCGTAACAAATAGAGATAAATTCCGATAAAACCTGAAAAGCTGTGCCCAATAAGCCTTATACAACTTCTAAGCGGTAGGTCATGCGTTCGAATCGCATCCAGGGTATTTTTCTTGACAAGAGTCAAAATTAACGAAGTAAGCAAACGGCAAATTGTAGTCATAGCTTACTTTTTTGTTGCTTAACTTGCAGTTCGATAGTAGATAATTTAACATTTTTCTTTTTTCTGCAACAGTTTGCTTAGAATACAGTCCATAAGCGTTTTTTAAAAGTTCTAGGATTTTTATTCCTTCTTCGTAATATTTTTTATCAGCAACATTATGAGCATGAAGTCTGTTTTCAAGTTCTGAAAGTTCATCACTCCACAATGTATTTTTTTCTTTCCAAAATTCGTTATCAATCAAGCCGTCAAATTTATCTATGTAGAGTTTATTAATCCTATCCTTTAATCTTTTTATATTTGTTTTAATTCTTTCAAACTCTTGTTTTGAAAATTTCTGTTTGTCTTTTAAACTTTCTTTTAATCCCAGTTTAATATATTCAATATGCTTATCTGTTAAAGAAACCGCCCTAACTGCTTCATCAAATTGCTTTTCAAGTTCTTCTTCCCGAATATAAATCGGTTTTTGCGAACATTTTTTTTGACTTCCTGTGCAATGATAATATACATACTTGCCTTTTTTAACTTCCGAAGTAATAGAACAACCGCATTCAGAACACTTCAACATGCCAACAAACGCAAAATTATGGTCGTTTCTATATAAAGGTTTGTTATCTTTTTTAAAAGCCTTCTGAACATCGTTAAACAGCTTTTCAGAAATAATCGCTTCGTGTCTGCCTTCATATACTAAATCTTGATACTTCAAAACTCCTGTGTAATTAACATTTTTTAAAATCTGTTCAAGCTGACCTTTTGAAATTTTAGGTGAATTTGGCGAATAAATAAAATTTTCATCAAAAAGCATATTTCTTACTTTTTCTAATGATAAATTACCCACTGCATATAATTCAAATGCACGTCTTACAAACGGTGCTTTTTCTTCGTCAATTATAGTCGTTTTAGGATCTAATTTTTTATAGCCATAAGGAACTTGACCGATAAAATAACCTTCTTTAACTTTTTTCAATCTACCCTTTTTAGTTTCTTCCGATAAATTATCTATAAAATTCTTTGCCATTAAAACTTTTATTCCATGAACAAACTTTTGATGAGATGATGAATTTTTACCGATAATTTCGTTTTCTTTTACAAGATGAACCTCTACATCTTGTTCATCAATTAAAACATAGTCTTTAAAATTCCTGTAAAGCCTGTCCGTTTTCTCAACAAGAATGGTTTTTATGTCTTTACTGGCATGAAGGAATTTCAACATTTCATTAAATTTAACTCGACCACTTTGTTTTGCAGTTTGAGCTTCCTCATAAACTTTTACTACCTGAATTTTATTGTTTTTTGCATAATTTTATAGCAGTTCAATTTGAGCAGGAATAGAAAATCCTTCTTTTTGTTGCTCGTCAGATGAAACCCTTGCGTAGATAACCGCTTTCACTACATTGCAACCTTTTTATCTTTATTTTGATTAAACGGAACAATTTTTGCTAACTCACTATCGATTTTTCTGCCTTGTTCCATTAATTCAAGATTAGCTTGTAAACGTAAAAAATAACCTTTTGATAATTGAAAGTACTTTGTCAATCTCAAATCTGTATCCGCAGTAATATTTCTTTGCCCTCTCACTATCGCATTGATTCTGTTTGACGGCACACCAATTGCAACCGCTAAAGCATTTTGAGACAATTTTAACGGTTCCATAAATTCTTCTAAAAGAACTTCGCCTATATGAGGAATTGGGATTAATTTTTCTGTCATGACAAGTACTCCTTATTATATAATTATATTATACACTACGTACAACGTATAATCAACCCCTCTTTAGGAGTATGTTACAAAAATTAGTGATAATCGACAATTTCAACATCTGTAACTTCATTATTATTCCATTTAAAACAAATTCTGTATTGCTGATTTATTCTAATAGAATATTGACCTTTCCTGTCGCCTTGTAATTGCTCCAAAAAATTTGCAGGCGGACTTGTTAAATCATTTAAATCATCAGCAATATCTATACTATGCAACTTTATTAATGCCCTTTGCTGAATGTCATGCGGAATTTTCTTTGAAAAAATACCTTTATAAATTTTTTCGGTTTCTTTGCATTTAAAAGATTTAATCATAAATGTATTTTATAATAAATATTTTAATAATGAAACATCTTACTATAATTGACTTTTAACATATAATACAGATATTTTCATGTAGGTATTTTTATGTATTACAAAATGAGGACTTTTATTTTTTCTTGAGTGATACATAATGAGAACAGGCTATAAG
>JBKUMA010000104.1:0-5812 GCA_046955055.1 Candidatus Gastranaerophilaceae bacterium | reverse complement strand
GTCCAAATGAAGTGGGCAAAGATATAGGCTTTGTAACTATAATTTATCCAGATGAGCATGTAATTGCATATGCACCTAATGTTTATAAGAAAAATTCTGCTAGCGGTGCGTTTGATAAAACTGCAGAAAGTTGCGAGGCAGAAGAGAAGGGTTTGTCAGTTCCTAACCGCGACGAACTGCTTTCGATGTATTACAACACAAATATCCTTGGAATTCCTGCAGAGAACTATTGGTCAGCTTCTGAGGCAACCGCTGCATGGGGTTGGCATTTGAATTTTCCAACCGGGTTGTTCAACCGTACTACTAAGGCTGCAGGCTACACCGTACGTTGTATAAGAAGATAAAACTAAAAAGAAAGAGGTTGACTTATTCAACCTCTACACACACATTTCACACTATATTATATTTCACACACTACTAATCTTTTGTCGCAAACGCCATAATACCCGCTGCTATACCGCCTATTGCTGCAAGAACCGGTATACGTCTCATAGTATTAAAGATTGGTCCTTTACCTTTCCATAAACATTTAAGTCCTATTGCACCTGCAGCACCGAATATTGCACCACCAGTCGCATTACCTGCAATCTTTAATGCGTTATTGTATCTGCTTACAGGTTGTCCTGTTAATTCAGAAACGTTTTCTTCGGCTGTTTTCTTGTCGGCTATACCAAGTGTTAGAGTTTGAAGCATACCTTGAGTAAAAGAATCTCTGCCGTATTTTTGTATGTCTTGTGTTAATTCGGTTTTATACTGATTTTTATACAAGTCAAGTGCTGCATAAAATGCTTCTTCTTTAGTTTTACAACCGTTCATTTGTGCAACAGAGTCTATCAAGGCATTGAATGCCGGAATTATTTGCTGCTGTTCATTTTGCATAACTTTTTGTTTTAAAGTTTCTGCTGCCAAATATGCACTTTTTAACGGAGAATTTACTTTGGAGTTAGCACTTCGCATTTTTTGCTGTCTGCGAACCTGATTATCAATCATGAAATCTTGGTATTTTTCATAATTTTTATAGTAATCCTGATAATTACCGCCATACATTGGTGTATATCCCATTCCCATTGGACCGTTGAATATGCTGTCATTCATACCCATTCCAGCCATAGGAGAATAGAGATCAAGGTCGCATAAGTCATTTAATGCTACCTGGTTATTGTATGTATTCGGAAACGCTCCGTACATATTTGCGGCTATATTGAAGCCTGACATAACCTAACCTCCAAATTGAATTTTAACCTACCTTACTTATATAAAAACATTTTCTTGTTTAAAATTGCTTTTCAAACTTATTAATTGTTAAGTTTTTGTAATAATTAATTAATAATAAATAGTTGCAATCCTCTCATAATCAATATATTATAGTTATTAAGAGGTAAGGACAAGTTGAAAAAGTTTTTTTCAGGATTATTTACTTTATTGATTATTGCTGCTATCGGGGCAGCTGTGTATTTTTATCCGGAATTTTTTAATCGTCAGTTAGATAAAATTCAAGGAATGTATTATGTTCATAAAGGAGATAAGGCATACAGACAGTGGAAACTCCAAAAGGCAATTGATTATTATAACAGAGCATTAAAACTCTATCCTGAACATTATACTGCCTGGTACAACTTAGGAAATATTTATGTTGTATATGAGGATTATTATTCTGCGACAGAAGCTTATGAACATGCTATCAAGTACAACCCTAAATTTGTTGTTGCAAGAATGAATTACGGTATTATATCAACCGAAAAACTTGGTGATTTTGACGGTGCTATAGACCAGTATAAAGAAATTATCAATGTTAAACGTAAACTGCTTTCAATTCCGTTTATTTTTAATAATAAAAAGAGCACTAAAGCAAACAAAGGTCTTGCATATTATAATATGGGTGTGGCTTATAAACAAAAATCAGTATACTCCGGTGATGAGTGGGAGATTAAACGTCAATATCTTTTAAAAGCCCTTGATGCTTATAAAAACGCCATTAAAATTTTGAAAAAGGATTACGACACAAGATATAATCTTGCTTTAACATATCATATGCTTGGAGATTACCATGAAGCAGGAATGAACTATTGCAAAGCTATTGAATTATCACCAATGCAATACGAGGCTCACTATAATCTTGCCGTACTTCTTAGACATTTAAAGTATTACAAGGAATCACTTGATGAGTTAGAAAAGGCTACAAGTCTTATCACAAACAGTGACGGTGTTACAAACAGGCAAATGTATGTTTTTGACGTTATGAATGACGTTACTAGAACTCTTATTTCCGACACAGATTCAAAATACCTTGTTGAAAAAATTGATGAAGAGCCTGTTAATATGAAAGACGTTACATATGTAAACGGCAGGCTTGTGGCTTCGGAATCTCTTGATAATGCGATAGTTAAAAACTTTAAAACCTGTGCTTCTGCGAAGATATTCAAAGAAGATATTGATAAGGATTTTGATGAATTGGAAAATCAGAGAGGTAATGTAAGAATTCCGTCTGACGATTTAAATCTTCCCTAATTAATATAAAATCTGCAAACAAGAGAAATTACTGAAGATGTAAGAATAATAGCAGAAAAACCATACATTCCGTATATTATTGTGGATGTTATTTTGTGCTGTTTGTTTTTTAACAGTAATGCTATGACGGTTAAAACAGGTAGCAGGAGCGGGGTGAAATATTTGCCGTTAAGCCCGATTATAATACTATTTCCAATAGGTGACCATGCAAGATATAAATATGTGCTTATAAAAAGGTAAGAAACTATTGCCAAAAGTATAACAAATATTTTTTTATTTTTTGATAAGAAATCATTGTTTATTCCGCTGTATATTGCAGAAAAGAAAATTGCAACCGGATACAATATATATGTCATAAACCAGAGCCTTGTGTCCTGCCAGCCCAAAAATCCTACTGATGTAGCTATAAGACGTAATGTTTTGAAAATAACAGTCATTATTATTACATGTAAATATTTGAAAGGATTATTTAAAATAAAGTTAATCTGTTTGTACATATCAGCATCCGGATTTAAAGGTACATATAGGTGCTCTATTGCTTTGCTCCAGATTATGCAAGGTATTATTGATGTTAAAAATATTCCTGATACTTTTAGTATATAATTACCATTAAATTTTTCTTTCGGTATCAAAAATATTAGTGGAATTAAAAATACATTGTGCTTTGTCATTGCAAGTACAAACGCCATTACAAGTAATAGCAGGTAATTTTTTATAGTAAGAGATTTGTTTATTGCTTCGAATATTTTTGCCACGAATAATAAACTTACTCCAAGCAAAGTTACATCGGTTGAGCACGAAGCTGCGAGTGACAAGTTCATTGGTACCAGTAATATTAAAAAAACTGCTGCTCTCATAAAAGGTATTGTTCTTAAAGCCCAATAACCAAGAAAACAGTATAATATAAGGTTGAATATTCTCACAGCATAAAATGTTAGTAGTGGATTAAAATTTAAAGAATTTGATATTTTTATAGCAATTGTCTGCACTGCATAAGGTATAGGAGAGTACAGGGCAGTATTGGCAAAACCTGTTAGAACTGTTTTTTCTGATTTGATTTTGTATGCCTCTTTAAAATCTTTAATAGAAGTTTTAGCAAACGGATTTTGATTAAGATACAGAAACTTTTCTTCAAGTCTATGCAAGCCGTCAGGTAAAAAGTTACCGACAATTCCGTCTTGATTTTTATCTATAAAGTTTCCCTGAGATATTGAGTAAGCCCTATAGAAATGGTTCGCTTCATCAACTGACTGAAACGGAGGCGTGATAAATATATACAGCATTCCGAAGAACAATGCGAAAATCAAAAAAACTTTTTCAATACTAACCTTTAACTGCACCTTCATTTTCACCTGATATAAAATATCTTTGCATTGCAAGGAAGAATATTAAAATAGGAATTGTAGCAAGGATAGAACCCGCTGCAATAAATCTCCAGTTTGAACTGAACATACCTTGCAAATTGTTTACACCGACAGGAAGTGTATACATACTTTCTTTTGTCAAAACAATGCTTGGCCAGAGAAATTCGCCCCATGAGCCTATAAATGTAAATATTGCCAATACTGCCAGCGAAGGCTTAACCATTGGCAAAAGTACTTTAGTAAATACTTGAAATACGTTGCAACCGTCAACTATAGCAGCTTCTTCCATTTCTTTGGGAATTCCTAAAAATGCTTGACGCATAAGAAATATTCCGAATGCACTAACAGCAAACGGCATTATAAGCCCCATAAATCCCGCAAAATTATTTACGCTGTCTACCATATGTAATTTTAAAGTTATTAAATATACAGGAAGCATAATCGCTTGAAAAGGTATCATAATAGTTGCAAGTATTGCAAAAAAAGTTATTTTTTTACCCTTAAATTCCATTCTTGCAAGCGGATAACCTGCCATAGCAGATAGTATTAAATTTAGTAATACAGTTCCGCCTGCGACTATCATACTGTTTATAAAATATCCTATAAAGTCAACTTTATGCCACACGCCTATGTAATTTGTCCAGGTAAAGTCGGTTGGTATTATCTGAGGCGGGTATGCAAAAATGTTTTCTCCTCCGCCCTTCAAAGAGGTTGAAATAAGCCATATGAAAGGAAAGATTGATAAAAGTGATACAAATATCAAAATTGAATGTATGGTTAATTTTTCAATTAATTTTTTAATCATATCTGATATTTATTCCTTTCAAATCCAAAAATATTAATCAAAGAAAAAATCATTACAATAATTAATAATACAACTGCCATCGCGGATGCAAAGCCTAAATCAAGATTTTCAAAAGCTCTTTCATAAATATAATATACAATTGTTTTACTTGAATTAAGCGGACCGCCTTTAGTCATAACATAAATTTCAGCAAAAACTTTCATTGCGGAAATGGCACTAATAGTTGTAACAAGGGCAATTGTAGGCATAATATGCGGCACTGTAACCGTTAAATGTTTTGTTAAAAAGTTTGCACCATCAATGTCGCAAGCTTCATAAAGTTCTTTTGGCACACTCATCAGTGCGGCAAGGTAAATTATCATATAATATCCAATGCCTTTCCAGATAGTAACTATGATTACAGAATATAGTGCGTATTTCGGGTCTGTAAGCCACCCTATAGGTTCAAAACCTAATCTTGTTACAAGATAGTTTAAAATCCCCTGATCTGCATAAAGCCATTTAAAAGCAATTGCTGCTACAACTATTGAAACGATAACAGGCAGATAAATCAAAATTTTATATAAGGTTACTCCTCTAATTTTTTGATTAATTAATATTGCAAGAAATAACGGAACAATTGCAAGTATAGGTACTGCAACAAACAGATATATAAAAGTATTCCACATAACTTTGTAGAATATTGGGTTATGAAAAAGTTTTACATAATTCTCAAAACCTACAAAATTCGGGTTATAAATGCTTGAAGAATAATCCATAAAACTTAGACCGAATGTTTGAAAAAACGGTATGAAAAAAAATATAAGCAGAACAATTCCTGCAGGAAGTAAAAACAAATATGGAGCATATTTCCCATAGTATTTAAACATAAAATGATTATCTCACTTTAATTCAAAACAGTCAACTTTGTTGAAAAATCTCAAAAAATAGTTTATAATAACATTAACAAATAAAATATAATAAATTTTCGACACCGCTCTCGCCACAGGCTCCCGCTATAATCTCAAAATTATTATATTTTATTAGTCTAAATTAAAAGGAGCAAAAGGTATGAAAAAATCATTAACCAAAAATGCCGTAAAATTTATGCAAAACACAAATGACATGAATCGTAACGTTCATGCAGAATTGGCAC
>JBKUMA010000103.1:0-5829 GCA_046955055.1 Candidatus Gastranaerophilaceae bacterium | reverse complement strand
TGCTATATTGGTGCTGAAAAAAGCAGGTTTTAAAAAGTTTGATGGAAATATTTATATTAGGCGTATGGCTCATTGAAAGATATACCTAACAGACAAGTTGGACGCTAGATAAATCTGAGCTGAATGAAAAATTATAAAGAAAGGGATAAAAATATGGGTAAAGGAAGTGCTGGAGAATATCCAACTACTACTATGAACACAGGGCTTTACGGATCTTCTACTACTAACAAAAAAGGTACTACATACAACCCGACAGATTTCCAGAAAAATCTTGTTAATACATCACAACAAGGTATTTCTTCTACACTGTCAGAGTTCTTAAATCCAAGCTACAAAAGTGAAACATATCTTGCTGATAAGGCTCAAAGACAAAAACAACAGCAGCAAGCGTTTGACGCAAGCGTGCTTAGTCCTCTAGCTAATAGAGGATTAATGCGTTCGTCAGGGTTGCAGGCTGCAACGAATTCTTTTGCTGATACTCTTGCTAATCAAGAATCGCAGGCTATGGCGAATTACAAAACAGAACAAGCCAACAAATTGGCTACACTTTTGGGACTGTATGAAATGCCATACAATATGATGACTGGAACTTCAGGACTCTCTCAAGGATTATCAAATGCAGTAGGTAATTATAATCTTCAAAACCAAGCTCAACTAAATGCTTCTAACTCAGGAGCTTTTGGGCAGATTGCAAATACTGTTGGAACAATTGGTAAACTCGCAATGGCAGGACCTACAGGAGGGGCAAGTTTATTTTTATAATCTAAAACCCA
Source organism: Candidatus Gastranaerophilaceae bacterium (assembly GCA_046955055.1). Taxonomy (GTDB): domain Bacteria; phylum Cyanobacteriota; class Vampirovibrionia; order Gastranaerophilales; family Gastranaerophilaceae; genus JBKUMA01. The sequence continues at coordinate 5,056 of JBKUMA010000103.1, read as the reverse complement.
TAAATGTATTTATTATGCATTCTGTTTATTTCATTATTTGTTTGACTTTGGTTTATTCCTTGATAAATCATAAGTCTACGCAATTGTTCATTTTGAAGTCTGGCTATTTCATTTTGTCTTTGCAGGTTTTTAGTTAGTTCATTTTGTCTTATTGTTGAATATCGATATATCAATTCATTCTCATTTTTTATATTTTCACACTCTGATAACTGTTTATTAAATTCTTGTTTCCTTTGGTACCAATAGTTATTACATTTTATATAAATATGGTTATTCATATCTTTTTTTACATATGGTAGACCTATTATTGTCAAACTTATTAATGTGTTTCGGTATGGATGATATGTCTGAGGCTCTATGTATTCAGCATTACAATAAGGCTGTGGACAAAACTCCTCCCACCTCGGCGGTTCAATGGATGCATAAGTTGGCAAGTTTAGAAATAATAACATTAATATACTGAAAAAATTTTTCATTATTTTTTTCCTTTTTATTTTGTTTCAGAAGCTACATAATGCTGTATATATATGTTCTCCAAATGTATCAGGAACCACGGCGTCCCAATTCCATAAAAAACTTTTGTCGCTTACATCATATCGTGCCATTACGTCTTTCTTATAATTATAGGCAACAGATGAAGATATCGAAAGTGTTCTGTTTGAACAATTTGCGTTGTACCTTGTAATATGGTAATAAACTTTTTGGTTTTCTAATAGTTTAAAACTTCCATCATTTAATGACTTTACCCAAGCACTTACGATATTGCCGTGTTGATCCCGTGTTGATAAATCTAACCAAACCTTTGGACCAATTTGCATCCACTCTGTTGCAACAGCCGGCATAGCCAAAAGTATTAAAAAGCATAATACAATTATCTTTTTCATAATCTTAACCCTTATTTGAAAAAGAATAATTCATAATAGTTCTTTTGTCTATTAGCCACTAGGCTAAGTATTTATTAAACCAGGAAAATTCTTGAAAATACAACGACATTATTATTAACAAAAGGAGAAAATAATATATGGGATTAGCTGATTTATTTAAGAGTATCGGAAATATTACTCACGATAAACTTTCTGCTCTAGAAACGAATAATAATATTAATGATTATTCAAAATTTATGCAGCCTCTGCAAAAAAAGATTGAGCCTATTCAAGGCATTAAAATAAATGAAGATGGCAGTTATAAAAATATTGAAACAATTCCTGAAAATAATGATATTTATTCAGTTCCATCTGCTAAGTTTAGATTTAGAAATGCTTTGTTTGGGCAAGCTTCTGATAAACTTCCGATTACAGCTCAAATCCAAAATAATGGAGATAATACTTTAATAACTGCGGGATTAACTGAAAATCCAAGACAAGGTGGATTCATTAGAGACTTAGCAGGCGGATTCAACGAAAACTTACATAACAGTTTTAAGGTTGATAACCTTATTAATAATAAAACTCCTAATGATAGAAATAAAGGTTGGGCTTACAGAATTGGAGAAGGACTTGGAACAGCTGCTAAGATCGCTGACAGCCCGTTGGGTAGAATGGGAATTACAGCTGGTGTTATCGGTGCATTAGGCGGATCACCTGCTCAAGCAGCAGGATATGGAGCTACTGCTGGGTTGTTAAATCAACAGACTCGTACTGCAGATAATATTTACAGAAAATCATTAGAGGCACAGGGGTTAGATACATCCAATTTAAAAGGATATGTAAATTCTGATGTCTACAGGAACTACTCACTAAGCAACTATCGAAATAATTCACTTGCTGTACGCCAAGCTATTGCAGGTGCTTCTGACAATACAAAAAGAGCAAGTTTGATTATGCAGGGGTTGAATAATGGTACTATTACCCCTGATGAAGCCAAACTCCATATGGTAAATTATGGCATTTCTTTTGAGGATTTAAACAAATCTAACGCTACAAGAAATACTGATATTAACGAATTTTTAGCCCCTGCAAAAGAAAAAGCCTTAAGAACTGCTCCGGAAATTGCTATGGGTAATTTAGGTCTCGGATGGGCTAATTATGGATTAAGAAAAGAGCAAATTGATAATCAGCAAAATGAAAATCCATATAAAAAAACTATTAAAGAAAATGAAGCTACACTCGCAGGAATAGACAGTGCTTTAAAAGCAGTAGAACAAAATCCTACAGCTTTTGGGTTTGAAAAAGGTATAAACAATCATATTACAAATCGTTTATTAACTGATGCACAACGTCAGGCTAGAACTGAAGTAGAAAGAGTGGCTGCTATTTATAGAAAATGGCTGACTGGTGCTCAGATGAGTGATGAAGAACGCAAAGCTTATGAAAGTTTCTTGCCTTCTCCTAAAGACAATGCTGATATCATTAAATCTAAGTTGAAAAGCATGCAAAAAACTATTAATCTTCAAAATCAAGTTTATTTGAGTGATGGCAGTTATAATAAAGATCCTCTTAATTTGGGGTTATAAAGGATGCATATATGGTTAATTACAAAGAATTTTCTCAAAAAGTTAAAGAACAATATCCTCAATATTTGAGTGTTGATGACAAAGTATTAGCTGAAAGAATGCTTGAAAAATATCCGCAGTATCAGGAAAAAGTAGAATTTACAGAAGAACCTCCTATTACTTTACAGGGTAAAGTCGCAAAATCAGTTAATTTAACTCCTTCAGGAATTATTAACGGAATTTCTAATAATATCAGTTCTGCACTTACTGCACCTATTACTGCTATTAAAAATAAAATACCTTTAAAGGATGCTTTTAATTCTGATAAAAAATTATATGGTGATTTTCACAACCAAAGCAAATTTAGTAAAGCAAATGATTTTTTACTTGATATGGCTTTATATGGCAGCATGCCTGAAATAAAAACTTTACAAGGTTTTAAAGGAGCAGGTCTACTAAATAAAGGCATAAATGGAGCTTATCAAGGGGCTACTATATCATCACTTGAAAGTCTTAAAAAAAATGGAATTAATCCTGATAAAAATTTAAAAGATATTAAAGACGGTTTAACTTTTCAGGCATCTCTCAGTGCAGGGGTGCCGCCTATATTAAAAGGAACACGCCTTTTACTCGATAAGATGGGAAAACCTTTATTAGAAACAGGACTTAATATTGCTAGAGTGCCTGTTGAATTTGCTCAACAAGCTATCAAACCAGGTTCTAAGGCCAATCAGTTAACACCTCAGGAAGCTAGGCAGTTACTTACTCATACTACTTCTAGAGTGCAAAATAATTTTAAAGATTTGATTTCGAAAAAAGGAAAAGCTGTTAAAGAAGCTACTTTAAAACTTAATCAAAATTCGGAGAAGATACCTGTTGATGAGCTTGAAACTGTCGTAGATGATGTTTATAAAGATTATTCTTTAGGGGGTAAGGTTAATTATGCGGAAAATTTGGCTGGAGATACAAAACAAAAAATAAAAGATTTATTAAACCAAGCTAAAACTCCTGGTTCTAAAAAACAAGCTTTCGACTCGCTTACACCTGCTGATTTATATGATATTACAAAGCAATTAGGAAAAATGACTAATTGGAATAATCCTGAATCAAAAATTTCAAATCAAATCCTTGAAAGAATTTATGGAAATTATTCAAAAAAATTAAGCAGTTTATCTCCTGAGTTATCTCTAGCCAACAAAAACTTTTCAGAGTTGAAAAATTTTCAGAAAAATGAGGGTATAAGAAAAATTTTGAGACGCGATTATGATATTGATTCTCCATCTATGGCTCTAAGAAATTATAAAAGTACTATAACAAAAGGGAATAGTCAAAAAAATATTACTGATTTAGAAAATTTATTGACTAACGAGGGCTATGAACCTTTTTTAAAGGATATTGACGACATTAATGCTGTTGATGCTCTAAATAGACGATTAGAAACGGGAGATAGCTCAATCAGTAATGTATCTAGAAACTTATTAGTAAAACCCATATTATCAGGCTTAAATAAATTAAACAGAAATGGGTTTGTAGATGAATTATATAAAAGCATAGGAAAGCCTCAACCTTCTTGGCTTTTGCCAGTTCTCACTGGAATTAAGGAGAAAACTTACTAATAAAAAAAGGAAAAACTATGAATTCAAATTATCTTATTAATTTTAATGAAGGTCAAAAAATTAAAGCAGTTGAAATGAATGCAAATTTCCAGTTTGTATTAGATGAAATTACTAAACAGGCTGAAATTGTTGATCAATATATAAAAGCTGAGTTTGAAAAAATTAAGTCTCAAGTTAATTATTTTAAACCAGGTGATATTAAATTAACTGCTTATGATGATGTCCCTGAAGGCTGGCTTGTTTGTGATGGTGCAAGCTATCTTATTGATGACTATAAAGATTTATACGATAAAATTGGTACTATTTTCGGGCAAGATGATGTTTTACATTTTAATGTGCCGGATTTTAAAGACAAAGTTCCAGAAGGATTTGCCTCTGATAGTGAGCCGTTTGGGTCTGTACAAAAGGGTAAATTACCTAATATTAAAGCTAGTATTGGACTCGGGGCCAGCGGTGCTTATTTTAATGATTGTTCTGGAGCATTTTTTAGAATTGACGGCTCTGCCACTCGTAACCAATATCAAAGTGATGCTGGAGCAAGAGTTGCTCACTTTTCTGCTTCAGCTTATTCTAATCTTTATGATGATAATGCTAAAAGACCTACTGTCGACAGGATAAAAGTTAATTTTTTAATCAAGTTTTAAAGGAGATTTAAATGGCTATTTCAATTGATAACCAAACCGGTGATATCAAAATTTATCAGGGTGATACTGGCGAAATTATTATAAACGGAATTCCGCAGGATCAAAATTACAAAGTGTTCTTTGCTGTTCAAGATAGCCTTAGAAATCCAGTAGGAACCGAAATTATGGTTAATTCTAATAATCTTGCTAGTGTTGCTATTAAATTAACTTCTGAACTCACTAATATGTTAAAAGTCCCTAAAAATAAATCTGTTGAAGTTTATCAATATGGTATCAAAATTTGTACTCCGGGTTCGATGGAGGAAAATACGCTTTTTATAGGTAATACTGATTTTGGTGATGTTAATAATTTATTTGTTTATCCT
>JBKUMA010000102.1:0-5948 GCA_046955055.1 Candidatus Gastranaerophilaceae bacterium | reverse complement strand
TCATTGCTATACAGAGGATGAAATTCCCCAGGGAATTGTTGTAACAACAGAAAAAGACGCAGTAAAACTTCAAAAATTTAATAACGAAAATATTTATGCACTGAAACTTAAAACAGTAATTAACGTTGAGGAACTTATTAATGACAGACAAAGTTAATATAGATAAAATTGTTGAAAAATTAATAGAGGCTAAACAGCCAAGAAGAGAATTTGTTCAACTTATGGAAGAATTTAAAAATCCGTATCTAGTTTTAATCGCCTGTATATTAAGTCTGAGAACCAATGATTTAACGACCTATCCTGCAACCCTGAGAATGTTAGAAATCGGCAGAGAACCAAAAGACTTTGCCTACTGTGATGTTGATAGGCTTACCAAAGCAATATATCCCGTCGGATTTTACCAAAACAAAGCAAAGCAAATTGTTGAATTATCAAGAATTATAGTTGAAGAACTTGATAACAAAGTACCTGATACCATAGAAGATTTAATTAAATTTAACGGTGTTGGCAGAAAAACTGCAAATTTGGTGCTTGCTAAAGGGTTTAATATACCTGCTATTTGTGTTGATGTCCACGTTCACAGAATATTTAACAGACTTGGTTATCTCAAAACAAAAAATCCTGAAGAAACAGAATTTGCACTTAGAGAAAAACTTCCTAAAAAATATTGGATGGATATAAACACACTTCTTGTAACTCACGGGCAAAACGTATGCAAACCTATAAAACCTAAATGCGATGAATGCCCTATTAGTGATTACTGTATGAGAATTATTGATTAAGAAAGAAGAAAATGAAGATTTTAAAAATTATAACTAAACAAAAAACATCTTTACCTATGACTGATAAAGAATTATCAAAATTAATAAGAATTTCAGAAAATTCACTGCCTAATGAAAAAGGATATCAACTTAGACAATCTCAAGGGGTCGTTGCTAATTATTTAAAACACAATGGTCTTTCTCTTGATATTTTTGATGCACGCAAAAAACTTGGCGAATACGATTCAAGTTCTATTGCAAACAATTTGGCAGATAAAATAGCTCTCAAAATAAAAAACAATCTTAACGGTAAAACAAGAGAGACCATACTCTTCGATAATGAAAATGAAAGTTTTTTAAGACAGCTATACAGAACTGTTGAAAATCTTGCAAACAAAGTTTCAAAATAAATATTTATCTTTTATACAAATATTATTTTACAGATTATTGCAACTTGAAAACTTGCTTTCGATATGTATTTGTGCAATAATTTTGCCAAGATTGTATGATAAATTTTTAGGTCCTTTTTAGTACAATCGGGGTTAAACAATACTATAGACACATAGGAGTTCGAGATGAGTGTAGAAAATCCACACAAAATCGACACATCCAAGTTAGACGAAATTATCCAATCTTATGGATGCAAAAAGTCTAACCTGATTGCGATTTTACAAAAAGTTCAGGAAGTTTACAGATACTTGCCTGAAGAAGCTATGATTTACATCGGAACAAAAATTGAAGGATTATCTCCTGCAACAGTTTTTGGTGTAGCTACTTTTTATGCACAGTTTTCATTAGAGCCAAAAGGCAAATATGAAATTAAAGTATGCGATGGTACAGCATGCCACGTTAGAGGTTCGATGCCTGTATTAAACGCAATTAGAGCAAAATTGAATATGCCGGAAGGTCAATTAACAAGTGATAACGGTTTGTTCTCGCTTGAAACAGTAAGCTGTTTAGGTGCCTGCGGTCTTGCTCCTGTTGTAGTTATAAACGAAAAAGTATATCCTCAAATGACTTCTGACGCTATCACAATAGTGTTGGATACACTTTTAAAGGAGGAAAATTAACATGGAAAAAACAGCTTTAAATATTGATATAAAAGAAGAACAAAAAAAAGCACACAAAGCAATCACAGAACAAGGCTTAAGAGTTTTAGTATGTGCTGGTACAGGGTGCGTGGCAAATGGTTCATTAAATGTAATTAAAAAATTTAAAGAACTTGGTGCCGATGTTTCTGTCTTATCAGACTATGACAAAATGACCATTGTTCCAACAGGCTGCCACGGCTTCTGTGAACAAGGTGTTCTTGTTATTATTCCTGACAAACACGTAACATATGTAAAAGTGAAAGAAAAAGATGTTGAAGAGATATATGAAAGCCACATCAAAAACGGCAAACCTGTAGAAAGACTTTTGTATACCGATCCTAAAACACATCAACACATTCATAAAAATGAAGAAATCAACTTCTATGCAAAACAGACACGTACAGCACTTGCAAACTGCGGTCACATAGATGCTGAAAGTTTAGACGAAGCTATCGCAGTTCGCGGCTATGAAGCGTTAGCAAAAATATTAGAAGAAGGTAACCCTGATGCTGTTATAGATGAAATTGAAAAATCAGGTTTGAGAGGCAGAGGCGGCGGTGGTTTCCCTACTGGCCGCAAATGGAGATTTACAGCTGCTAACAAAGGTGGAAAATCATACATCGTTTGTAACGGTGATGAAGGTGACCCTGGTGCATTTATGGACCGTTCAGTTATGGAAGGTGACCCTCATAAACTTTTAGAAGGTATGGCAATCGCAGCATACGCTATTGGTGCTGATGAAGGTTATATTTATGTAAGAGCAGAATATCCTCTTGCTATTAAACGTTTGAGAAAAGCTATTAAAGATGCAGAAGAAAGACATTTCCTTGGAAATAATATTATGGGAAGTGATTTTTCTCTAGAAATCCATATTAAAGAAGGTGCAGGAGCATTTGTTTGCGGTGAAGAAACAGCACTTATAGCTTCAATTGAAGGTGAACGCGGTATGCCTAGACCAAAACCGCCTTTTCCAGCAAATAAAGGTTTATTTGGCAAACCAACTTTAATCAACAACGTTGAAACTCTTGCTAACGTTCCTGGTATTATATTAAACGGTGCTGAATGGTTTAGTTCTTTCGGTACTGAAACTTCTAAAGGAACCAAAACATTTGCTTTAACCGGTGAAGTAAATAATACCGGCTTGATTGAAGTACCTATGGGAACAACACTTCGTGAAATCATTTTTGATATCGGCGGCGGAATGAGAGACGGCAAAAAATTTAAAGCCGTTCAAATCGGAGGCCCTTCAGGCGGATGTTTAACAGAAGAACATTTAGACATACCTATGGATTACGACAACCTGATTAAAGCCGGTGCTATGGTTGGATCAGGCGGTATTGTTGTTATGAGTGAAAAAACTTGTATCGTTGAAGTTGCAAGATTTTTCATGAACTTTACCCAGCACGAAAGCTGTGGTAAATGTGTTCCTTGCCGCGAAGGTACAAAGAATATGTTAAAAATCCTTGAAAAAATAGTTGCAGGCAAAGGTGAAATGAGTGACTTAGACTTATTAGAAGAATTGGCAATCGCTGTTAAAGACGGTTCTCTATGCGGTCTTGGAAAAACTGCACCAAACCCTGTTCTTTCAACTTTAAAATACTTTAGAGATGAATATATAGCACACATTAAAGACAAAAAATGTCCTGCCGGAGTTTGTACTGCTATGAAGAAAATCGTAATTAACGAAGCTTTATGCAAAGGCTGTACAAAATGTGCAAGAACTTGTCCTGTTGGAGCTATTGAAGGCACTGTTAAAAACCCTCACCACATTAACCAAGATAAATGTATTAAATGTGAGGCTTGTTTAACAAACTGTCCATTCAGAGCTATAGTACTTGAATAATAATAAAGGAATACAAAAATGACTGATAAGAAAACATTATTTATAGACGGAAAGGAAGTTGAGTTCACTAATGAGCCAAACCTTTTGGAAGTTATTCGAAAAGCTGGTATGAACGTACCTACTTTCTGTTACCGTCCTGACTTAACATCATTCGGTGCTTGCAGAATGTGTGTTGTTGAAGTTGAAGGCAGAGGTATTCAATCATCTTGCACAATGCCTCCTGAAGCAGGCTTAAAGATACATTTAAACACTGAAAGAACCAGAAGAATTAGAAAAACTGTATTAGAACTTCTTCTTGCAAACCACGATAAAGAATGTCTAACTTGTGACAGATCAGGTAATTGCGAATTGCAAAAATATTCAGAAGAATATGGCATCAAACGCATACGTTACCCTGAAAAGCAGTTAGACGAATATCTTCCAATAGATGATTCCAGTCCATCACTTGTAAGAGACCCTAATAAATGTATCCTTTGCGGTGCTTGTGTTAGAGCTTGTACTGAATTCCAAGGTCACTCTGTATTAGGTTTTGCTAACCGTGGCTCTAAAACCATTGTTCAACCTTTAAATGGCAGACCTTTAGGTCAAGTTGACTGTGTAAACTGTGGTCAATGTGCAGCAGTTTGTCCAACCGGTGCTTTGACTATCAAATCTGACGTTGAACAGGTTTGGAATGAAATTACAAATCCTGCAAAAAAAGTTGTGGTGCAAATGGCACCTGCAACTCGTGTTGCTATTGGTGAATTATTTGGACTTGAAGCAGGTGAAAATTCAATTGGCAAAATGAATGCAGCACTTAGAAAAATTGGCTTTGACCTGGTTTTTGATACAAACTTCTCTGCTGATTTAACAATTATGGAAGAAGCTACAGAATTTTTAGAAAGATTAAAATCCGGGCAAAACTTACCATTATTTACATCTTGCTGTCCTGCATGGATTAAGTACATTGAAACTGCACATCCTGAAATGCTTAACCATGTATCAAGCTGCAAATCTCCAATGAGTATGTTATCACCTGTACTTGTTGATCTTGTCCCTAAACATTACAATGTAGATAGAGAAAATCTTGTTGTAGTAGCAATTATGCCTTGTACTGCTAAGAAATATGAATGTAAACGTCCTGAAATGTATAGAAACGGCCGTCCTGATACTGATTATGTTCTTACAACTCAAGAACTTGGCAGAATGATAAGAGAAGCAGGTATTAATTTTAACTCAATAGAACCTGAAGAAGCAGATTCTCCGTTTGGCGAATATTCTGGTGCCGGAACAATTTTCGGTGCTTCTGGCGGTGTTGCGGAAGCAGCTGTTAGAACAGCTTACGAATTTGCTACTGGCGAACAGTTAAAAGATGTTGATATCAAACCTTTAAGAGGCACATCTAACAGATGCCGCGACATTGAATTAGACTTAAAAGGTACAAAACTTGTTGTAAGAGTTGTTTCAACATTAAAAGAAGCTGAAAAATCATTAAAGGAAATTAAAGACGGCAAAGCTCCATTCCAAATGCTTGAAGTTATGGCTTGTCCTGGCGGCTGCATTAACGGAGGCGGCCAGCCTAGAAGCTGTGATGACAGTAAAATAAAAGGCGAACGTGCTGAAGGACTTTATAAAGAAGATAAAGAACTTGGTATTCGCAAATCTCATATGAACCCATCAATTCAAAAACTTTATCAAGAATATCTTGAACACCCTAACTCTCATAAGGCACACGAGATATTACACACAGTTTACAATGATAAATTCTCAGGTTCGTATAGAGATATTTAATAAATTAAAAAAGACCGCTTTTTAAGCGGTCTTTTATTAGTTAGGTAAACAATCCCAATAGCCCTTTGTAGGATCATCAGGGCACTCATCAGCCAATGCGTACCCTGCACAGCCGATACCATTCATAGATTGTTTTGATTTCTTTGAACAAGGTATACCCGCCATACCGCTATAAATATCTTCTTCAGCTTCTTCATCGGTATACAAACGAATCATTTTCCTTCCAACAAGTTTATCATCAGAGCTCTTAACTAAAAATATAAAAACATCAAATCCATAACGATTAGGCGGTTTAAAACCATTTATATCAACCTTCATACAAATCCACCTTCCGTCAGGTCCTGCATTTATATAAAAATCCATTAGTGCACCATTAGCCAAAGCATATTGAAATTTACGATGTGAATAAGAAGGAGTATCCACAGAAACTTCTTTGCTGCCATCATAGGTAATATAACGAGGCTGCTGAGATAAGGAATAATT
>JBKUMA010000101.1:0-5980 GCA_046955055.1 Candidatus Gastranaerophilaceae bacterium | reverse complement strand
GCATTTACTTTAGCAGAAGTATTAATCACTCTTGGCATAATAGGTGTTGTGGCAGCGTTGACGTTGCCAAATTTGATTGCAAATCATCAGAAAAAAGTAACTATAACAAGACTTAAAGCTGCTTATCAATTGTTTTCTGAAGCTATACAAAAGGCTCAGTATGATAATGGCGGGTCTATTGATTTGTCCGATGAGTTCCTTCTAATAGTTCAACCGCAGGGACACGTGTCGGAAATTTCTCAATTATATATTGATCCTTATATAAAGGGAGTCGAAAAGTATAGCGGCAAGACTGTATATGTTAAAAATAAATCTCTTAAAAATCCTTATATGGTAAAATATCTGAATGGTTACCAAGCTCCTATGTGTATCCCTAACGGCTTGTGTTATTGGGTTATTAATCATGGTGCAAACTATCGTTATATTACTGTGGATTTAAACGGAGTAAAGGGTCCTAATGTTGCCGGCAGAGATGTTTTTGTGTTTGATGTTTCTGGGAAATCGCTTCCCTATTTGGGTACGCGTGGTTTAGTTCTTCCTCATCCAAAGGATTTAACGGAAGAGCAAATAAACAATCAATGTAATAGTACTTCGTCTAACACTTGGAACGGTGAAACTTGTTTTTCCAAGATTATTAAAGACGGTTGGGAGATAAAAGATGACTATCCATGGTAATACATTTAGAATGAGAATTAATAGAGCGTTTACTTTATCTGAGGTATTGATAACGCTTGGAATCATTGGTGTTGTGGCAGCGTTGACGTTGCCGACTTTAATTGTTAATTATCAAAAAAAAGTTGCTGCTAAACGACTTTCTCAAACATATAATCAGTTGTATCAGGCAATTAACCATGCACAGGCTGATTATGGCGATATTAGTGGCTGGGATATAGGTTTTGACAAATCATTAGAAGAAGATAATGATTTAGGAAAAGTATTTGCTGATAAATATATACTGCCTTATTTGCAACTTTCTTCTCCAAGTGTTAGAGCAAGTTTAAAAGATAAAGGATATAGTGGATATAAGTCTAAAGACGGCAGGAATTACTTTAGTGATGTTTCTGCTCCTTATATTGCGGAATTAAGTAATGGAGTAACTCTATTTTTTGGTATGAATAGTAATGGTACTGCTTATACTTATCCTTTGATTTACGTAGATATAAACGGACCTGTTAAACCGAATACTTTAGGCAGAGATTTTTTCGGATTTGAATTTGACGCAGTTAATGCTAAGAGGTTAAAGCCGTTTGGCTATGGAGTGTCGCGAGATGTATTACTTTCAGATTGTGCAAAGAATGTTTCTGCCGAAGTTTGGCGAAATTTATACTGTACTGGATTGATAATGAGCGATGGTTGGGAGATAAAAGATGATTATCCATGGTAATACATTTGGAATAAGAATTAATAGAGCGTTTACTTTATCTGAGGTATTGATAACTCTTGGCATAATAGGTGTTGTGGCAGCATTGACTTTGCCAAGTTTAGTAAACAAATATAAGTTAAAGCAGTTAGAAGTAGCTTTCAAAAGAAATGCAAGTATTATTGAAAATGCAGCTAATGATACAGCTGCTCACTTTGGTTATAGCAGTTTTAAAGATATGGGATTGTTATGTCAGACAGGTGAGTCCCAATGTCCTGAGGTAAACAAAGATTACTTTACAGAAATTAATAACTATTTCCTTTCCCATTTTAAGATTATTAAAACCATACAAGGAACAGATTTATACCAATTTAAGTATATAAATTACTCAGGAACTGCAAAAAATAGAGCTTATCATGAGATTATAGCTGTTAACGGTTATACTAATCCAGTTTCTCCTAATTCAACTATACACCTTTTGGCTGATGGAACTATGGTTTCAAATATAGGTTTCTTTGTTCATTGGCTTAGACATGACGGTTTAACAATAGCATTCGATACTAATGGTCCTTATAAAGGTCCAAACAGATATGGATATGATATTTTTATATATAAGACTTCTCCAACAGTTTATTCAGATTGTTCTTCTACGGACGGTCTAGATGTCTATCAAAACGGAAATGGATGCTATGAGCATGCTCTTAGCGGTAAAAATCCCGATGACGATACAAAAGGTTACTGGGATAGTTTGGAATTTTGATTTTTAAGTGTTCTAATTTAAACTCTTTTTGTTTTTATGTTAGAATAATAACATAGATAAGAAATAAGGAAGTATATTAAAAATGAGTTTAACAGTATATTTAGGTATTGATGTAGGTTCAGTTACAACGAAATTGGCTCTTGTAGATGAAAACGGAAAATATGTTGATAGTTACATGCTTAGAACTGCAGGAAAACCTGTTATGGCAGTTCAAAAAGGTTTGAATGAATTATACTCAAAAAAGATTACTGATTATTCTGTTAAAGGTGTCGGTACAACCGGTTCAGGCAGAAATCTTGCCGGTGCATTGGTTGGTGCTGATATTATAAAAAACGAAATTACTGCTCATGCTGTTGCTGCAAGTATTAATGTGCCAGGAGTTCAAACAATTCTTGAAATCGGAGGTCAGGACAGTAAAATTATAATTCTTAGAGATGGTATTGTTACTGATTTCGCTATGAATACAGTTTGTGCGGCAGGAACAGGAAGCTTCTTAGACCAACAGGCAAACAGACTTAATGTTCCTATCGAACATTTTGGTGAAACAGCTTTAAAATCAACTAATCCTGCTCGTATTGCCGGAAGATGCGGTGTTTTTGCAGAAAGTGATTTAATACACAAACAACAATTGGGTTATCCGGTTGAAGATTTATTATATTGTCTGTGTCAGGAACTTGTTAGAAACTATCTCTCTAACCTTTCTTTAGGTAAAGAACTTTTGCCAGTATTCTCTTTCCAGGGCGGAGTTGCGACAAACTCAGGTATGGTAAAAGCTTTTGAAGAAGCTTTGGGGCATAAGGTTGTAGTTCCTGAAAATCATCAGACTATGGGTGCAATTGGTGCGGCTCTTCTTGCTATGGAAAATCACCAGTATACAGAGGCTGAAACTAAATTCAAGGGATGGGAAGTCGGTGATATGCATTTCCATTCAATTACTTGTGAATGTAATGGCTGCTCTAACAACTGTGAAGTTATAACAATTGTTGAGGGTGTTGAAGAAATTCAGCATGTGGAAAAAATTAAAGATATTAAAGGTAATATAATAGCACGTTGGGGCGGTACTTGCGGACGCTGGGATACACATTCATAAAATTTCTGTGCTAATATATTGTTATGGATAATTTAAATTTAAAGGTAAGTAATCTTAAAAAGAAATACAGAGAAATTTTTCTTACCTCACTTGATGCTCTTCAAAAAAGAATTGATGAGTTAAAGCCTGAAAGTGTAAAAGAAGAAATTTTTGAAACATTTGAACAAGGCTCTGAAGGTTCACGCTGGCAAAAGGCTGTTTTAAAACTTTTTGAAGATGAAATTTCAAAAGATATTTTTAAAAAATGGACTGAAATATTGGCATACAGAAAAAACTTTCATTGCAAAGGATGTGCAACATGCTGCAATTTAGCTTGTAGCGAGTTTTCACCTGATGAATTAACACAAAAGGCAGAAAGCGGCGATAATTTTGCAAATCAGTTTTTGAGTATATTTGTACCGTATAATACACGTGAAGAAGCACGTAAAATTTATCCTGAATATATTAAACTGCTTGATGACACAATTGAAGAACCTGTGTATTTTTATCACTGTCCTAAATTAAATGAATGTAAAAGATGTTCGGATTATGAAAACAGACCAAAGATTTGCAGAGTTTTCCCTGATAATCCGTTAAGCATCCTGCCGGAAACCTGCGGTTTTTATGAATGGAGACAAGAGGTTGAACCTGTTGCTTTAATGCTTCATTCTATGGTTGAGATTATGGATTATTTTAAAAGTAAAATACCCAATACAAAGGAATAATAATTATGGAGACATTGTCAGGACTTACATTAGAAGAAATAGAGAAAATTACTGATGAGTTACACGCATCTAAATTTCGTGCACGCCAGATTCATAACTGGATTTATCTTAAATCAGTAAAAGAAATTGATGATATGACGGATTTGTCAATAAAATTTCGTGACGAATTAAAAAAAGTTGCTAAAATGACTGATACTAAAATAAAAGTAAAGCAAGTAAGTACTGACGGCACCATAAAATATTTGCTTGAATATCCTGACGGAGAATGCGTTGAAACTGTATTAATGAGGTTTGATAATCGTGCTAATTTGACAGCTTGCGTAAGCTCTCAAGTTGGCTGTGCGGTTAATTGCTCTTTCTGTGCTACGGGAAAACGCGGATTTATAAGAAATCTTACTTACAAAGAAATAATTGAACAAGTTTTAACTATTCAAAGAGATACAGGATTGAAGGTTACAAATGTAGTCTTTATGGGACAGGGAGAGCCTTTGTTAAACCTTGATAATGTGTTAAAAGCAATGGAAATGTTTAATGAAAATTTCCAAATCGGAGCAAGACGTTTAACTGTTTCTACATCAGGTATTATTCCGCAAATTAATAAGCTTGCAGAAAATGATATGCAGTCAACTTTAGCAATTTCGCTGCATGCACCTAATCATGATATCCGAAGCAGATTAATGAAGATTGAAGATAAATATCCTATGCCGGAACTTAAAAAAGCATTAAAAAATTATGTCGATAAAACAGGCAGAAGAATTACTATAGAATATCTTTTGATTAAAGACTTAAATGATACTTTGGAAAGTGCAAAACAGCTTGTGCAGTATTTACACGACATTAAGTGCAATATAAATTTAATCCCATACAATCCAGTAAGTGAAAACGACTATCAAAAGCCTTCTAACAATTCCATTATGCGTTTTAAATCTTTGTTAGAACAATCAGGCAAAAAAGTAACCGTAAGACTTGAACGCGGTGCAGATATCGATGCTGCTTGCGGTCAGTTAAGAGGCAAAGTTGATTAAAATTAAATAGCAAAAAAAAATATTTATGGTATTTTAGTTAATAACTTACATTAACTTTAATGAAGGAGAATAGCAGAATGAAAATATGTTGCGACAATAGTCAACAGGCATTCGGTGCAAACTCTACTATGGCTGCCAAAGAAATTTTTGCAGATGGTATAAGACATATGATAAAGAAAAACAAGACAAGCGAAAATTTCAATAAAGCAAATATGCTTCTCGAAGATCTTTATCAGCATGCCCCTGAAATCAAAATTGGCGGTAAATATGTGGATAAAAATGACGGAATTGCGTACATAAAAATGCCTATCGGTAATCAGGATAACCTGACTAAAGTTAATACTCACGACAGTAACAGCTTTTTAAGTGTCTTGAAAAAGCTTAGTTATTTAATTCATAATCATATTGAAAATAATAAACTTAATGTATTTAAAGGGAATTTGCCTGATAATTCAAAACCCCTTTCTGAATTGGAACCTGAACAGATTGTTAATAGGATTATGAAAAAAACTGTTAGAATGGATTAAATATAACAAATGAAAGCATTGATTCAAAGAGTAAAAAGAGCTTCTGTTACTATTGATGGGAAATTGTATTCATCAATAAGTTCAGGTCTGCTGGTGTTTGTTGGAGTAGAAAAAGCAGATGAAAAAGGAAATGCTGAGAAACTTGCACAAAAAGTAGTAAATCTTCGCATTTTTGAAGATGAAAACGATAAAATGAATTATTCTGTCTTAGATAAACAGGGTGAAATCCTTGTTGTATCGCAATTTACACTGTGCGGTGATTGTAAAAAAGGTACCCGCCCGTCTTTTGATAAATCAGCACCGCTTGACAAGGCTATTGACTTATATGAATATTTCGTTAAATGTATAAAAGAAAGCGGTTTGAATGTTGAAACAGGCAAATTTAGAGCAATGATGGATGTTGAATTAATTAATGACGGACCGGTTACCTTTTATATAGAAAAATAATTTTTTTTAACCACTTGCCAATATTTAAAATTCATGCTATTATTTACACATTAATGTAGAGTTGTAT
>JBKUMA010000100.1:0-6029 GCA_046955055.1 Candidatus Gastranaerophilaceae bacterium | reverse complement strand
GAAATATTAATAATAAATTACTATATTAATTCAAGAGGAAACATGATGACATATTTAAAAAATAATATTTTACTGATTTTCATAATAGTTATACTACTATGCAATCTTACAGCAGAAATTCTTCAAATATTTATTTTGAATGATATCAAAGATAGAACCGGTGTGCCATATAAAATTGAATCATTAATAGAAAATATTCGAGGCTTTAATCAATCTATATTATGGGATTTAAAGGACATCTTAAAAAGATTATAAGGGGTATTTTATGAATAAATTTTTTAAATTAATAGTTGCAGGCATTGTATTTAGCATTATTTCACCTGTTTGTCTGGCAGACGCAAATATCACAGAAATTATTACATATCCGGAATTTAAAACCTTTGACAAGTCAAAGTATGATGAATTATACAGCAAGTTTAGCTATCAAGAAATTGTGAGTATTTCTGTAAATAATTTTGATGTTGAAAATCAAAAGGCAGAATTGACTTTAAAGCTTAGAACCTGTGTAAATGGTGAAGGGTGTTTTGTTATGCCTTTAGTCTTTCCATGTATTATGAAATAGTTTATGAATCAAAGATTTATATCACAATTAATATCGGTGTCCCTTGTTTTCCTATGCAAATAGAGAGGGAAACCGGTATTTTTCTATAATTATAATTTCATATTTACTTGAATGTGATTAATTTCCCTCGAAGATTACAAAATTACAAAAATTACGCTGTTTTTTAATAAATAACTTTTATTATTTTATTTTTTTCGATTTTTAAATTTTAACGTAATTTTCGTAACTTTGTAATTTTAATGCGGTTTTAAATTTCTTATGTTATAATTTATTTGCGAAAGGGTTATATATGAAGAATTTTCAGTTAATTCCCATTGATTCCGGCTTTGATGATGAATTTAAAAACCTGTCATACAAACAGGAACTGCAAGAATTGTATTTATTACTGGATAAATACAACTCAAAAGGTATTTCAGGTGACGACGTTCAAATCAATGAACCTAATTTAGATTTAATTAAAAGCCTTGTAAACTCACTGAACAGCTTAAATGAATTAGAATTTATACTTGCATTAAAACAGATAGAAAAACTTAATAAGCCATTTCCTGTAACAATAAATTTTAGCCGTGATTTGAGTTCACATTACAAAAAATATGCTGAAATAATGACTGCATTAAAGGCTCAGGAACATTTTGAGATAATTACCAAAATGCTTGAAAATAATCTCAATGAGGATAACAAGAATGATTCCGATGAATTTATCTCATATATAAACGGTCTTTATACCCTTTTGAAATATTTTAACTTTAAGGCCGCTAACCTCCGCGAGTTTTTAAAACATTACAGACAGGGCAAATATGTTGTCAATTTCGATAAGTCATTGAATTATCTTGAATGGCATACAGAGCAGGATTTATTTAATGAATTAGAAGAAAATGGCAAGGCTGAAAGGTTTGTAAATATTGATATTTTTGAATTTGAAACAGCAAAGAAATTAAGCACTATTCAATTAATTTTTAATTTACAAATTGCAGATAATAGTTTTACAAGAAACAATTATGATATAGGTTTTGAGCCTGCTGAAATAAATTACAGATTTATTAAAACCGGATGGAGAGAAGAATATGGAAATGATGTTGTTGACGAATTCTTTCAATTATCAAGACCGCATTCATCGGTCAATTTAAAAAATCTGGTACAAAATATTTTAGAAAAAGACAGCAATTCATTTGAAGATATGATTGCTTTGATAAAAGAAATTATCTCACTACACAATAAAGAATGGTCTAGAGAAATTTATAAAAACAGATGCAAATATAAGACTGATAATCACTCAAGGAACTGTAATAAAGAGTTTTTGACTTACAATAAGCGTGCGCTGTTTTGTTATGAATGTGCAAATAAGCCGGATGTTAACAGGCAGACTACAAGGATTCATAGAGAGCGTAAAGCTAAGCTATAATTATAATCCTGCCAATTTTACCCTAACTAATATTAAGTTTTGTTAAGCTTACAAAAAAATACTGCTTTTATTTTTTGTAAAACTTACAGAAATTCATTATGCAAGTTTTATTATTTTTTAAATTACTTGTTTTAAATATTTAATATTTTATATTAATTTCTTTTAGTTTATTTTGCCATAAAATCCTTTATTTAAAAGCATTCTTTCGGGTTGCGGGCAAAATTTCAAAACGCTATATTAAAGAATGTAAGCGCTTACAAGTTACAGACAAAACAACCCTTGAAAGGAGAAAACAACTATGGGTAAAAATTTTAAACAAGAACTTACAGAAAAAGATGTATTGGCAGTATTTGGCCAGCCAAAAGAAATTAAAAATGGCGAATGGATTTATCCTTGCCAGTTCTGTAAAGATGAAGGCGCTGACAGTGATAGCGACCACTTAAAAATCAATATTTCAAAAGGCTGCATAACCTGTTTTGCAAGTCCAGAACACACAAAAGAATTAAATAGAATTTACCGCAGCTTTATTAATGCAAGAAAAAGAGTTTCTACGTCTGCTATTGATACTAATCCTGAACAAATGAAAGCTATGCAAAAAGAATTGAGTGAAAACGCAGAAGCCTTAGAATTATTAAAAAGCAAAGGTTATAACGATTTTACGATAAAACAAACGGGCATAGGACTTTACAAGGGTGATTGGTTCACAATACCTATGTATTCTATTGATGACGAATTTATAGGATATGAATTCAGGTATGACCATAATTATAAACATTCGCATAAAACAAAAGGTTATGTTGATTATCCTAAAAATGCATTGTGTAAAGTTCACGGCTATAAAACATCTAAATTCCTTTTAGTCATGGCAGGCTTTAAAGACGGGCATATAATGTTTCAATATTTGCAAGAAAATGGCTTGTTGAGTGATTATACAATCGTTACAGCAAGTAACGGTGAACCAAACACCCTAAAAGCTTTACTGACAAATATAAATTATGTTAAGAGTTTCAAAAAAGTTATTCTTTGTCTTGATAAAGATTCTACCGGCAAAGCCAGCACTAAGAAAATTGCACAAGAGTTAGGCATTTCTGTTTATGAGCTTTTACTGCCATTTATTGAAAATGATAAAAATAAATCCTTCAAAGACTTTGCCGACTGGTATAATTTGGCAAAAGAAAATAATTATACAGAAATAATTTTACCTAAAAGAGTTAAGTTGCAGCCGGAAAGTCTGCTTTCAAAATATGTTAAGTATGATGATGACTTTGATAAACCTAAAATTTTCACAAATACGGAAGAAGTTCCGCATGAACTGGCTTGTTTGTCAGAAGGAATTTACCTTACAAAATTTGGATATTATTCAATCGTGCATAGAGGGAAAAATATCATTTTAAAAAGAGAATCAAATTTTATTTTCAAAGTTAGCAGAAAAGTTGTTAGCAGCTGTAATAAATTTAATGTTGAAGATTCTCATAAATTTGAGTTCCAAACATTGCTTGACGGCAAATATACAAAATTAACCATAATGTCTGCAGATGAACTTACAAAACCTGACAGTATTATGGAAAGACTTAATACTATGGGAACACATTTTTCCTGTTTGACTTCGGATGAATTAAAAGCTGTCTTGTACGCAGAATATAGAAATTGCGAAAGGTCTTTAAATGTATTTGTAAATCCAGGAATTGCAAATCTTAAAAATAAAAGTTACTGGCTTTACAGCAATGCTTGTTATGACATTAAAGAAAACAAGCTTATTGAACCCGAAAAAGATTCTTCATTGAAACATGGTGTTATAAAACTTGATAATGATGCTGAAATAGCCTTGTGTGTTACCAATGGAATGAAAGCACCAGAGTTTCCAACGAACACCGTAATTGATTTAAAAAACCCTAATTATGAATATTTACAAGAAACAAAAGAAGCTTACAAAAATTGCTTTAAAGAAACGCCGGAGCCGATAAATATACTTGCCGCTTCACTTATCCGAAATACGTTAGAGACATATAAAAACAGTATAGAACCATTTATGCTTATCGGTAATGCTATTATGTCTCCCTTTGCAAGTACCGTAATTGAAGAACTAAAAGGCTATCCAGTAAGCTTTGGCTACGGAGAGGCAAGAAGCGGAAAAAGCAATATTTTAGAGCTTATTGCAAATATTTTTGGTTATAATTCAACCTTTATAAGCGGCGGTAATGATACAAGCAAAAATGTTATGTATAATATGGAATTTTATAACAAGACTCCATTATTATATGCGGAAGTTGAAGGAAATATGAAAAAACATTTTTCTGAATGCGTTAAAGCTATTTACGACCGCTCATCAAGAAAAATTATGGCCGGTTATGGAAAAGAACAGGATATAAAAGCAATTAATGCAACAATTCATTTTACATCAAATGATATGCTTCCCAATAATGAACAGACTATGTCAAGGCTTGTATTTAGCGAATTTAAGCAAGAATGCTTTGACTATAAAAAGGCAATTCCGTTTAATGCAATAAGAGATAATTTAATTGCTCTTATTCTTCCTGAAATACTTTTTTACCTGAACACCCCCGATTATATCCAAAAATTAATCGAGCTGAATATGAAAAAGGTTGAACAGGTCAATATGAGTTCTGACACTTTAGGAATTGACCCGAGAAGCCTGAGAAATATTGCAGTTGCAATGAGCGGAATCGATTTATTATTTAATACGGCTAATTTAGATAGAGAAAAATGCGGTCAAGATGTTCAAGAAATGCAGGCAAATTTAAGCGAATATTTAAAGCACTACGCAGAAATAACATCTACAAAAGACCACTTCTTAACCTTTATGGAAATTCTTACGGAGCTTTTTAAACAATCAAAGCTCATTATGAACAAAGATTATACCTTTACATCAAACGGACTGGCAATACATTTGAAAACAATTATGACAGCTTTTAGACAAGTTTTGAAATCTTCAAGCGAATTGGGTGAATATATTCCAAAAGTTCAAGAAATAAAAAATTCGGCTAAAAAATACGGCTGTTTAATAGACCACAATGTAAATTACAAAGGTGAAACAAGGCGTTCACTAATTATTCCTCCGCATGTTGAAGGCTATGATTACATAAAATCGATAGTTTTAAATCCTAATGATGACCGTTCTGGGGAGGTGATATAAATGAATAACCTCTTAACTATTCAAGATACAGCTAGTTATTTACATGTATCAATAAGCACCCTCTACCGCTGGGTACATCATAAAAAGATAGAACATATCAAAGTCGGCTCAAGGGTATTGTTTACAAGAGAATATCTGGAAGAATTTATCAAATTAAATACGATTCAAGCCGCAGCCTGACAAATTCACGGCACCGTGAGCACCGTGCCGCCACAATGGTACAGTGCTCACTCCCTCAGGGGAAATAATTCAAGTTAGTAAAATTTAGCAAAAGGGCTTACAAATTCCTGAAAACACGACAAAATTAAATTAGGAGATATAAAATGTCAATAAGAAAAAATAAGAAAACAAACAACTGGGAATTTGATTACAAAGACCTCAGGGGCAAGCGTCAAATTAAGAAAGGTTTCAAAACAAAAGCAGAAGCCGAAAGAGCACAGATTAAATTTATTCAGGAACTAAATAAAGGTGTTTGTCCTGCTGATTCAAAGATTTCTTTTAAAGAAGCAGGTGAAATGTTTATGCAGCTTCATGTCAGCGTTTATTGCAAACCTGCAACAGAATACGGTTATAGAGGTTATTTAAAAAATCATATTTATCCATTTTTCGGAGAAATGAAATTAACAGAAATCACCCCGCTTATGGTAAAAGAGTTTGTCAAACAAATGGTAGATACAGGCAGAACAAATGCGACTGTCAATAAATATACAAAATTAATCAACTGCATATTTAATTTTATGATTGACAATGACGTTATTACAAGAAATCCACTTGCACGTATAAAATCATTAAAAGAGGCTAAAAACGAAAAGATAAGAGCATTATCAACAGAAGAAACAAAAGCACTGCTCACAAAAACCAAAACGGTGTATCCTGATTTTTACCCGCTATTATTTACTGCTATATTTACA
>JBKUMA010000099.1:0-6034 GCA_046955055.1 Candidatus Gastranaerophilaceae bacterium | reverse complement strand
GGATTATTATGGAAACCGTAACAAACAAAACACTTGAAAAATTGAAATATGATTTAGTAAGAGCCGGACTTGTTCCTTATGAAACAATCGAACAGGCAGAAGAAATTGCTAATGCACAAAACATTAATATTGGTCAAGCTTTGATTAATTCAGGTGTGATTACAGAAGAAACTATTCTTAAATTTTTGGAAGCCAAATTGCATATTCCTTATGTTAATCTTGAAGATTACACTTTAGATAAAAATTGTTTAAAATTCATAAGTTATTCCGATGCAAAGAGATACAGAATAATACCTCTTTTTAAAATAGAAAACGCTTTAACCGTTGCCATGGCTGACCCGTTAGACTTATTTGCCATAGACAAAATCATCGAAACAGCAGAGTGCTCTATTGAACCTGTTATATCTTCTGAAACAGGTATTTTAAAAAAGATTGAAGAATATTACTCTACAGATGTAACTGTAGGTGAAATTTTTACTAACAGCGAAAACATAGATTATGATTGGCGTGATGAACTTCATAGCGAGGATTTGTCAGACAATCATATACAGAAAATAATTCGTGCAATTTTAAAACAAGCTATTCTTGAAGGAGTTCATGAAGTAACTTTTCAACGAGAAGACAGCGGCTTTGGAGTAAACTTCAAAAAAAGCGGTGAGATGTTTAATAAAGGTAATATTCCTGCCGTTCTAATGTCTTCATTTGTTGCGAAATTAAAAACTCTGGCTGAACTTGATCCTTCTGTTTCAGAAGTTCCACAGCTTGGCAAATTGAGTTTTAAGGTAGATGATATAGCTGTTGTTGCAAGTATTTCTACTTTCCCAACAATTATGGGCGAAAGAATTTTTCTAAAAATTTATATGCCTCCTAAAGCTCTTAACAAGATTATTACTAACGACAACAATTTCAATATCACAAAATCAGCCTTACAAAATCCTGGCATAATACTTGTGTGCGGCTCACCTTTAAGCGGCAAAACTCATATTATATATTCACTACTTCTTGAAGCTGCTAAAAAAGATAAAAATAAAAACATTATGACTCTTGAAAGTATTGCAAAATACGACCTTAAGGGTGTTAATCAGTGTGAACTAAACGAAAACATCGGCTTTAATATGGATAAAGCCTCACGATTTATTGAATTCCAATCACCTGATGTAATTTATCTTGAAGGTATAAAAACAAAAGAATCTTTTGATTATTTTTCAAATCTAGTATTTGATAATAAAACTATTATAATGGAATTTTTAGCAAACAATATGGAAGATTTAAGATACAAAATGTCTTTTTCTGACTTTGAAACACTTAAATCATTAATATCATGCATGATATTTATTCATTCAAAAGACAGTATCGAAGTGTTTGATAAAAATACAGTGCAAAAATATCTGGCTTAGATTTTTGATTGACTGCTATATGAGAATCTCATAGTTTTGAAATCTCGATAAGGATAGTAAGGCACAAGACCGTTTTTAGAAATAGGACCAGCAACTTCAATACCTTTGGCTATGAAAAATATAGATTTATTTTTATAGCTTTTGGTTGTATTAAAATCTACGAATCTAGATTCAGATATAATTGTACGCGGAAAAACTTTGCAAAGATTCTTTTTTTTGCCTGTTAATAAATAGGCCATTTGCAAAGTTTTAGTATTTTGTCTAATTAAACCACAATTTGTTTTTAACAAAGATTCTACTTTTACACTTGAGTCGTTTAAAGAAGTACAGCAAGATTTCAAAAAGGCTATAGGTTCACCGGATTTGTCTTTAAAAATTCTTAAGATAGCTCTGACACCATCATCATCAATATAACGCTTCTCTATTGGCTTTACACAGTTATTTCTTATATATTGAGCAATAGCAGAAACTGCTTTATTATCAGGCATAATTTTCTCCTTATAAATTATTCATAAGTTTTAAAAAATCATAAAAAAATATTTTTGCTAGAAGATATAAAAGATTAAGTTTATAACAAAATCTGCTATTAGCATATAAACAGTAGATAAAATTGCCGCTTGTGTTGTAGAAGTCCCAACTTCCTTTGCTCCGCCTCTTGTTTGATAACCTTGAGTTGCACAAACCAAAGCAATTAACATACCAAAAATGCTTGCTTTTAAGATACTTATATAAATATCTCTTGTATGAAGCCATAGCCAAACCGAATTCATATACCTTGCAGGATGCAAATCAATTGTGGCATGTGAGACAAGCATTCCGCCCATAATGCCGACAAATTCAGCCAACAAAACAACCATAGGAACAGTTAATGCAGCCGCGATAATACGCGGAGTGAAATAATAACCTACAGGGTTAACTTTTAAAGTTTTCATAGCATCAACTTGGCTTGTAACCTGCATATTAGCGATTTCCGCAGAAATAGCAGTTCCTGCTCTAGCACCAATTGCTAAAGCAACAAATCCGGGTGCAATTTCTCTAATCATAACAAGAGTGATAGTACCGCCAATATATGTTTCGGCTCCGCTCATTAAAAATTGTTTTGATACCTGAATAGTAATTACAGCTGCAGCTATAAATGCAATAATAAGCGATATAGGCAAGCTGTCATAGCTAATTGCTGCAGCTTGATTTAAAACTGTAGAAAATTTTACTTGCCTTGCAAATAAGTATTTAATAGATTCAATTAAATTTTGGACACAAAGTCCTAAAAAATTAATCAATTTACCCCCGAATATCATATATTAAGAGCGAAGCTGTATATGAAATACGGCAACGCTCTTAATGACAAATGACTTTTTAATAAATTGGCATACACCAGTGTTTATATTTAGGAACTTTTCCTTTAACAACATCAAAGTATAATTTTTGAAGTTCTTTAGAAATAGGACCTACTTCACCATTTCCTAGACTTCTGCCGTCTACAGAAGCAATAGGACTAACTTGAGCACCTGTTCCGCAATAGAAAGCTTCATCAGAAATATAAATTTCAGTTCTGTCGATAGCTCTTTCTTCAACTTCTAGACCTAATACGTCTTTTGCTAGTTCCATGATAGTATTTCTTGTTATACCAACTAAAATATTATCAGACTTCATTGTTGTTACAAGCTTTCCGTTTTGTACTAAGAACAAGTTCATTGCAGAACCTTCTGTGACCTGACCAGCTTCATCCAGAACAATAGCATCATCAAATCCTGCATTGTGAGCATCTGTCTTAATCAAAGCAGCATTTGCATAAGCTCCGGCAACTTTAGCACGAGGCGGAATAGCATTATCACTGTTTCTTCTCCAGCTTGAAACACAAACTTTTAAGCCTTTTGAAGTATCAATATAATCGCCCATTTTGTTAGTAATAAGCATAAATCCATCAGGATTGTCGTATAACCCCGGGCCGACTTTTTGAGCCATTTTATAAAGATTTGGACGCATGTAGCAATCTTCTTTATAATTATTTTTAGCCAATAATTTTTTAGTAATATCACAATATTCTTCAACAGTATACGGGCTTTTCATATACATAATATGACCAGAACGTAATAATCTTTCATAGTGTTCCGGAACACGGAATGCATATAACTGTTTTTCATCTTCGTTCCAATAAGCTCTAATACCTTCAAAAACGGCTGTACCGTAAAGAAAAGCATGTGTTCTAACAGGAATCATAGCTTTAGAAGCTTCGACATATTCCCCGTTAATAAAATAAAACTCTGTCATAGTTCCTCCTTATTTCTCAGTAAGATTAATATACCACGAAAAGGAATAAAACAGAGTATAATTTTACAAATTATTTATATTACCACTTATATTTAATCTGCCATCCGTCTTCAATTATACGCGAGAGACAGCCGGTACCGCTTGAATCAGGATTTTCAGGATTGCAGGAGTTTGCCTCTTTCCAGTAGTTACAGTAATACCGTCCTCCTTTGCAGTATTCTGAACCGTTAGGAACTATTTTACCATCCTGCATTACAAAAAACTGAAACAAATCCTTTCCAGCTCTCGGAAAATCATTTGGATATTTCTCTACATCACCAGCAAAGCTGGCATCCTTTCTTCCAAACTTCTTATTGTTTGTTAAAATAAATATTGCCGCCCTGAAATAATTTCCACTTACACTGTACCAATTATTAGAACCGATAACTATCATATAATTGCCAGATGGAGAAACTAAAGGTATCCAAGACCCGTTATTTAAATCAATTTTACCATTACTGTATCCATTTCCCTCGTTTATGTAATAATGATTTGCTTTATGTTTTTGATTATCAAATGCTCTATACATTAAATAAACAACATTGTTACGTTTAAAAGGTACAAAGGGGGTAAACTTCTTTTTATCCAGCAGATATTGTGCAAATTCATTCATAAATACATCATCCTGATAATCGATATGAGGCCAGCAGGTTTTAAT
Source organism: Candidatus Gastranaerophilaceae bacterium (assembly GCA_046955055.1). GTDB lineage: Bacteria > Cyanobacteriota > Vampirovibrionia > Gastranaerophilales > Gastranaerophilaceae > JBKUMA01. Next base: position 1,669 of record JBKUMA010000099.1, on the reverse strand, counting down.
ATCAATACAACCTGCATATTGCGTAAAATCCAAAACATAATTCTGCATTTCTGAATACGATTTTTTCAATACACTTAAATTTCTTTGCTTCTCAAAATTTGGTATTAATGCACCTAGAGTTAAGGCTGCAACAACACCTATTATACCTAGAGTGATTAAAACTTCAGCCAAGGTAAACGCGTTTTTTCTTGTCATTGCGAGGTGAGAGCCACGGCAATCCAACGTTTGATTACTTCTATTAATGTGACATTCCATATCACTATTATAACAGTTTTTATACAAAATACAAGGGGTTGAAAAACCTTGCAGGAGCTTTAAATTTTCGCCCCCCCCCCGGTACTACGTACGTAGTCACATTGTGGCAATTGTGCATGAACGTTACGATTCATGTCATTTGGGTTTTGCATGAACTTGACGAAATGGATTAATGATTTTTTCATACTTGCTGCTCCTGTTATGATATTTATATACATAGAAAGTAATTACCTTTTAAAAATGATAGCGTAAGTGTATTGAAAAAGGATAATTGCTTTCATTATATTATATACGATTTACAAGGAATTTTCAAGGTTCTATTCTTTTAGAGCAAAACGCTTTTTATTAACAGCAGAAACCCCATCGTCAATTTTAGCAGACGCAACAAAGTCCTTAGCATCATTTACAGGAATGGCAAACCCAATACCAATATTCGAAATATTATTATCAGGATTATAAATAGATTGGCTTATTCCTATAACCTCACCATGAGAGTTCAACAAAGGTCCGCCGGAACAACCAGGATTAATTGCTGCATCAGTTTGAATTCTGTTTTTAGCATAATCGATTCTTGATACAATGCCGGAAGTTAAAGTCCCTGAAAATCCAAAAGGATTACCTATTGCAAGGACTTTCTGTCCCACCTTAACCTCATCGGAATTACCGAAGGCGATAGTTTTTAAAGGAGCTTTAGGTTCAATCTTTAACAATGCTAAATCTTTCTTCTTTCCCATTGTAGCTGCGACTTTAGCTTTATAAACTTTTCCGTCAAAAGTTGTAACTTCAATATTCTTTGCCCCCTCAATTACATGGGTACCGGTTAAAATAATTCCGTCAGAACGTACAATACACCCAGTTCCTGCAGAGAAACCGTCTGAAAGGTTAGCATCAATTGATACTATAGCCGGATTTATCTTTTCATAAACACTTATGTTCACCTGCTCATCAGGCGAAAAACTCTGGGCATAAGTTACGCCAGTCATACTCATTACACAAAAAGTTATAATTAAAATAATTTTATTAAACATAGCACTCCCTCTTTGATTTAATTATCCGACTTTTCAAATTTATTTCACCGCTCCGCACAAAATTTTTGAGGTTAGTTATTGTAATTATTACAATTTTAATGTATAATTCAGAAAAAAAATTAATTGTAATAAGAAAGGAAATTTTTAAAAATGAGCAGAATTGATTTATTTAAACAACATTTGACTGAAAAAAGAGCAGTAAAAGTTATTGCAGGTATTGGCAACTTTGATATTGAAAATATTAAAAAAGTTGTTTCTTCTGCAGAACAATCTCACGCTAGTGCTGTTGATATCTGTGCTAAAGAAGAAATCATTTCAGAAATCAGAAATATGACTGAAATGCCAATCTTCGTTTCTTCAATTGTTCCTGAAGAATTAGTAAGAGC
>JBKUMA010000098.1:0-6100 GCA_046955055.1 Candidatus Gastranaerophilaceae bacterium | reverse complement strand
ACCATGGATACTACAATAAGTATTGGTAAATTGCCTGCCTGTTCTTTTATGGAAGGTGTAGATTTGGTAACCGAAGGGATTTTAACTCTTACAAAAGCTCTGGAATATTTAGAAGCAAATACACCTGATATTGACAACGCAGCAGGAAAGCTGGTAAAATTCTTATTAGATAGTGATTGCATTAATTTCATGGTAGGTGCAAAACTAAATCAGGCACATTATGATCCAGCACTGCCGGTTGAAATAGAAATTAGAAAAAACATTATCAAAAAAATTGCAAGCATTCTTGAAGATAAATATTTCAAAAGAGTTAAAGTACAGTATATGTGAGGAACTGCCTCAAAAGTTAAAAGTCAGACCAATATCAATGGAAAGGATAAAAAAATGGACAAAAAAATTAGTGTTAAAGTATGTTTAGGTACAACATGTTTTGTTATGGGCTCTTCTAATTTACAAGAATTAATCGACACAGTTCCCGCAAAATACGGTGACAAAGTTGAAGTTTCAGGTGTTCCTTGCTTGGGTCTTTGCTCAATTGACTGGGAATTTTCAAAAGCACCTTACGTAAAAGTTGACGATGAAGTTATTAAAGAAGCAACTGTAGAAAAAGTTTTAAGTGCAATTGATGCAAAATTGAAATAAGTTTTTCTTAAAGCGGGTCAAAAATATGACCCGCTTTTTTTAATGCTTAAATTTTTTGAAAAAAAAATATGTTCATGCCATAATGAAGTAAAGAAGAATAGTAAAGAGGTAAAAGATTATGGCGATGAATACCCCTAAACAAACATCACATTTGAAAAGAGAAATATTAGTAAGACTTATAAAATCTTTTTTAAGTGATAATTTTAAAGAAAATGCAAGGCTTATTCCTTATGATATGCGTCCAAAGGGAAGTGAAGTTCCTTACAGATGCTGTATTTATAAAGAAAGAGCTATTTTAAGAGATAGAACTATAGCCGGTTTAGGTTATTCCATTGAAGAAACCGACGACAGCACATTGCTTTCTGAACTTGCCGAAAAAGCAACTGAAAGAGATGTACCGGAAAATAATCCGCTAACAGTACTTACTACAGCTTGCAAAGGTTGTGTACCGTCAAGAATATACGTTACTGATTTATGCCAGGGCTGTGTTGCAAGACCTTGCGAAAACACTTGTAAATTCGGTGCTATTTCTGTTAAAAACGGTAAGTCTGTAATCGACCCTGCAAAATGTAAAAATTGTGGTATGTGCGTTCAGGTTTGTCCTTATCAGGCTATTACAAAAATTATTGTACCTTGCGAAAGTGCTTGCCCTGTCGGTGCTATTGCAAAAGACGAAAACGGACACGCAAAAATAGATTTTGAAAAATGTATTTCTTGCGGAAAATGCGTATCTGCTTGTCCTTTCGGAGCTGTACATGAAAAAAGCCAAATTATTGATGTTTTAAAACATATTAAAGGCAAAGAGAAGGGTAGTGAAACGACAGACAACACTTCCTCAAATAATACAGAAATCGGCAAAGATGATAAAAGAAGAAAAGTTATTGCAATGGTAGCACCAGCAATAATGGGACAATTACCTTGTACTCCAAAACAGTTAAAAGAAGCTATTATGAAACTTGGCTTTGATGATGTTTATGAAGTTGCTCAAGGTGCAGATGTTACTACAAAGAATGAAGCACATGAATTTGAAGAAAGACTTGAAAACGGTGCTGAATTTATGACAACTTCTTGCTGTGCAGGATACAACGAATTGGTTGAAAAACATATACCTGAAATTAAACCTTTCCGTTCAGATACAAAAACACCAATGTACTATACTGCAGAAATTGTAAAAAAAGAACACCCTGACGCAGTCACAGTATTCTTCAGCCCTTGTGTTGCAAAAAGACGTGAAGCATTACAAAATCCAAACGTAGATTATGTTTTGAACTACGAAGAAGTCGGTGCCTGGATGATTGCTTTAAATATTCAAGTATCTGAATGCGGAGAAAGCGAATTCAAAACCGAATCCTCTGCAGAAGGAAGAAATTTCTGTGTGACAGGCGGTGTATCAAAAGCAGTTCAGACACTAATTCCTGAACATATACCGACTCACCCAGTTGTAATTGACGGCTTAAACAAACAATCAATCAGAGACCTTAAAAAATATGCTAAAAATGGCGTATGCGAACTTGGTAATTTGATTGAAGTAATGGCTTGCCAAGGCGGATGTTTAGGCGGAAACGCAACAGTAAACGCATTTAAACCTGCATTAAAACAGGTTACAAATTACGTAAACGAAAGCAGTTCAATAAAAGACCAAGTAGAAGAAAAAGCTAAACATTAATTTATAAAGATAAAACATAAAAAGACCGATTTAATTAATCGGTCTTTTTTTATTTATTATAAGCCACTATAAACGATTTACAAGGAATTTTCAAGGTTGAAGATAGATTTGACATCACTTCTGAAACATTGACAAGAAGGACTCAATGTGCCGTCACAACATTTTGAACGACCGCCAGAACATCCGCAAACGCCGCCATGATGTGAACAGCAGCCTCTGCCCGCTATCAAACAATTTTTTGAAGCGTATTTATATGATGCCAAACCGAAAACAAATAACAAAGCAATAAAATTAAAAATAATAAATTTTTTCATAATCAAACCCCTCTATTAAAACCAATTATTTTATTTTATAAGATTAAAAAAATAATTCATACTAGCCATACGGTTACTATTCAAAAGAGGGCTGATTTACTAGAATGAATAAATGCGGATTTTATGTTTGTTAATCACTTTTTTAATAAGTTTGTCACCGGCATTTTGTCAGCACCAATATCTTGAAAAGGAATATCAAAATGTTTGGTGCAGTGCAAACAGAGGAGTAACTGAATACAGATTAACCGATGGTGCAAGAGTTGATTGCGTCACACAAACTCATGCTATAGAATTCGATTTTGCAAATAAATGGGCTGAAAGCATTGGACAGTCATTATATTATGGAAAAAGCCTTTGCAAGAAAGCCGGAGTTGTACTAATAATGGAAAATCCACAAAAAGATTTCAGATATCTAAAACGCTTGCAATCAGTAGCAGACATATACAATATTACAGTTTGGACAATGACTCCTGATGATATAAAGAAATATGTTTTAATTAACAACAAAAAGTAGTTTGTGATACCATATTGGTATATTTAAAATAAAATTTTGGAATTAAATTAAGAGTCAGGAAGGGTATATATGTTTATTAGCTTTAAGAAAGTTTTAGTAGCTTTGTTTACACTCGCAGCACTTCAAAGTACTTGTTTTGCACAAACAGGAGTGAGTTTCGTATATATAAACGGCTCAAATAACAATGACGCAAAAATGAGAAATTGGTTCATAGACGGCGTTACGAAAATGCATCCTGTTATGAAAAAACAGTTTGAAAAAAATAAACAAATGAAAATATTGTTCCTTAAAAAGGATCAGTATATTATTAATTCTGAACCCGTTATTTTCTTCTGGGGTGACAAAAGCCAACGGGATTTAAGTTTTGTACACCAACAGCTTGACGTGTCAAAAGCATTAAGCCCTACAATTGCTTATAAAGTTAGAGAAGTTCTTGCTTCATTTCTTCACGACGCAATATGGGTTCAAAAGAAACACAATATGCTTCCTATACTTGACGAATTAAATGCTGTTGTTAAGACTGAAAATGAAAAAGGCAATCAAGTTGTACTATACGGTTATTCAGCAGGAAGTTTTATTACTTACGAATATTTGTTTAACAAACTTCCTTATTTAAGCCTTGAAAAACTATTTAACACAATAGATGTATCAGACGATTTAAGACAATTTGTAAAAGATAATCCAAGAAAAAACACCTGTATTTCGGCTCTTGCACAGGGAAAAATCGGAATAGTTTCTGCTGATGGTCATCTTGTTTTTGACAGAACAGAAGAAAGATTAAAAGAAAATTATTTGAATATGGATAGTGCAACAAACGAAGTTTGTTCACCTGAAGGTGCATTACGAGGCATAGTAAACTTCGCAAGTCCTCTTGTGCTATTCTATTCTGATCTGGCAGACCCTGAATACGAATTAACTTTTTATAACAAGTTAATGTTAAAATACATAATCGAAAAAGACCTTTTCTGGCTCACAGTAAATTATCGTGAAGATCCGCTTGGCTTCCCATCATCAAAAAATCTTACAATAGATGAAATGTCACAATATGCCAAAATAGATATTAACGACCCTAAAGGTTTTGTATATGACAATTCCGGTGTATGGAGCAAACGTGCTTTTATGTTTGCACACACAGCATACTGGAGTGCAGGCAAATCTTTGCCAAAAGGTGTTGTTAAAGCTTATGTTAACGGATACAAATTCCAATATGACCCTAAGTTTCAACAAAAAGTTTTAAAAAATGACAGAGCACGTATTAAATACGAAGCTTTGTAGTAAAATAATATTATAGGAGAGATACAATATGAATTTTGATGACGGTGCACAATTTGATCCGGGATTTATACAACATATTCAAGCTTTTATTCCAAGCATTGAAAATGTATACAGTAACTTAAATCATTTTAAAAATTTTAATCAAAAAAAATTACAGTTCAAATTATATTTTCCTAAAATAGAACATCTTTTAAACAACTATCTTGGATTTTATATGGGCTGTATGCTTTGGGCTGTCTACATTAAACAACTTTCCGGCAAACCTATCTTAAACAATTTGTGCATAGGCGGAGAATATTCAGAAAGTGAAACTTTATCAGAAATAGACTTTATAGAAAGCTATGTTGCACAATTAAAAAAAGATGTAAAATATTACACAGGACAAAATTTTTCTGTTGACACAACAACTATGAATATTCTTGATGCATACAGAAGTTTCTTGAAAGCAAATAAAGGTTTTATAAACGCTAAGACTACAGACGACATAGTTATTCCTGACTCTTTCAAAAAACCTGACAACAAGGATTTAGAAATTATTTTGAAAAAAATAGAAGAAGTTATAGAAACAGGCAGACTGTCAGAATTATACTCACTTGCAGACAAAATCTTATAGTAAAGGTTTTTTATGGAACTTAAAGAAAAATTATACCAGATGTTTATACTGGGAACAGACGGAAGCGGATACAAAGAAGCCTTAAAAAATAATCTTGGCGGAATGATATTTTTTACAAAAGATATTCAATCTGCCGGACAGTTTAAGGAACTTATAGGCCATATAAAATCAATTTCAAAAACCTGCCCATTTCTTTCTATAGACCAGGAAGGCGGACGTGTTGAACGCACAGAAAATATTCACAACGGTAAGAAATATTTATCCGCAAAATATGCTTATGAAAAAGGCGAAGATTTTCTACGCAATCAAACAAAACAAATTGCGTTAGAATTAAAAAGTTATGGGATAAACTTAAATTTCGCTCCATGCATAGATGTAAACACCAATCCCAATAACCCGATAATTGGAGAACGTGCTTTTTGTGATAATGCAGAAGATGTTATTAAGGGCGAAAAAATTGTATCAGAAACTTACCGCCAAAACGAAATAATACCTTGCGTTAAGCATTTCCCAGGACATGGCGACGCAAATGCAGACAGCCACCTGACATTACCAAAAATTGATTTAACCTTAGAAGAAATGGAACGCACACACATAAAACCTTTCGCGGCTTGTGCAAAAGACATCGAAATGGTTATGGTTGCCCACCTTCACTGTACTTGTTTTGAAAAAGAAGTTATCCCCACATCCTTGAGTAAAAATGCAATATCTTACTTACGTAATAAGTTAGGCTTCAACGGAATTGCGATTTCTGATGATATGATAATGAAAGGTGTAGCAGATTTCGGGCCAATAGAAGCGTGTGAAATGGGAATACGTGCAGGTTTAAATATGTTTATCTACAGAGATTCAAAACCTGAAACTATAAATATAATTGAAAGCATAGCACTTAAGGCCGAACACGACGAAGAATTAAAAATTAAGATTGAAAAATCTTTTGAGAAAATAATACAATTAAAAAAAAGCCTGTAATTACAGGCTTTTTAATTATTTTTCTTCTGCTTCCTTGCAAGAGTAAGGGCCAACATTGTAGTTTAGCTTATCAAAACATTTTAAATAATCCATGTTTTCCCTAA
>JBKUMA010000097.1:0-6129 GCA_046955055.1 Candidatus Gastranaerophilaceae bacterium | reverse complement strand
ATTTTATATCTATAGATTGTGTCAAAGATGCTCTTATAGATACTAAAAGTGAAAATATTCAGTGCATTTATCTTACCGGTGCAGAACCTATGACTCACCCTGATTTTAACAATATCCTAAGACTTTGCCTCAAACGTTCAAATGTTTGTATTTTCACAAACGGAACTTTTATAAACGAAAAAAAGGCAAGATTTTTAAAAAGGGTTGAGGATGAAAGTAATTACGAAATCATATTTAAACTCAGTATCGACCACTATAACGAAGTAAAAAGTGACGATTTACGCGGAAGAGGCTCATACAGACAAGTTCTGCATGCAGTTAAGAGCCTTGTTAAATATGGATTTAATCCGATATTATGTATAACAAATTACTATAAAGAAGACAAAAAAGTAATCTTAAACGAATTCAAACAAATTTGTGCAAAACTTGGCTTTGAAGCAGAAGACCATAATTTTACAATAAATGAGTATTTGGACAAAAATAAACCGTCAGAAGATGTAGGGTTCAATTGGCGTAGTCTTGATTGCGAATACGGAAGAATTTTAACCGCAAAAGGTGTTTATACTTGTCCGTTTTTGGCAAATGACCACAGAGGAAGATGCGGTTCTGATTTTAAAGACTATTCAAACAAAACTGCACTCGAAACGAATTTCTGTGCAGCTTGTGTGAAAAATCAAGATAAATTTTTCGGTATAAATTATAAACTGTTTGCGGACTAACTTTCCAATTCAGGAGAAACAGGACCCGGCTGCATTGGAGCTTCCGGAGTTTGCGGACCGCCTGGATTAATGATACCTGTATCAGGTCCACCCGTTGCACCTTGAGCTGCTGGAGTTTCTGTAGCAGCAGGTTTTGGCGGTGCCAGTGACGGATCTTTTTGTGCGTATAATTTTACCTGTAATGTAACCAATAAAATTCTTTTATTTTTTTCGTATGGTGCTATTTCTATTTTTGAAATTTCAAGGAAATGTTCATGTTTATACAAGTCTCTCAAGAAATTTTCAAGTTCTGAATATTTTGCAACCATTTCTATATTGACTCTGCAAGCACTGTATCTGTCGCCTGCGTTCTTAACGAAATTATCATCCTGAGGATCATAATCGTATTTTACAGAACGTGCTTTGATTTTGTTTTCTCTGATTAACTGCAAAATTTCGCCGAATTCATCAGACATAACGGCTTCAGTGTCCATGCTCATTTCTATAGGTTTAAAGAAAGCTTTCATAGCATTTGCATCTTCTTTTTTCTTTCTTTCAGATGCACTCTTTAAATCCGACAATTTTCTTTCAGTATCTGCAAGCGTTGCAGATTGAGTTTTGTATTCGTTTTGAATACTTGATATATTTTGAACAATAGGAACAATTTTAGTAATTAACAAAATCAAAATTACCAGAGCAATAGCAAGTATCCCTACAGCAACTTTTAACTTTTTAAGATAAATGCTATAATTTTCCACAGTTATTCTCCTTAATTGTAAAATTATTAATCAATATCATATTATTTCTTTCCAAAATTTAATAAAGGTTTATTATTTAACAAACCGCCTTTTTTCTCTTCTTCTTGCTGCGGCTGCTGTTGTGCTGCTCCCTGCTGGTTTGCATCAGCTGCTGGAGTAGGATTAAGTTCAGCTTCTGTCATATTTGTTATTTCAAATTCATAATTAACAGGTTTGTTAGGGTCAATTGAAACAACATCATCAACTGAATCTGTTTGCATTTGAAGTTTATGCAATCTTAATTTTGTATCAATCAATGAATCCTTCATGTTTCTAAAGAATGTATAAACTTCTTCTACATTTGAAGATTCACCTTTGATATCGATTTTACCGTCTTCTTTTGTAACATAATATGTTATCCATACATGCTTTGGAACAGACTCTCCAAGAGCAGTATAAGACATCAATTTAATCCTGTTATTTGACATAACTTTTTTGATTTCAGAATTAACATCAAAATCATTAAGTTTGTTTTGTTCTTCTTGCATCTTTTTAACTTCATTCTGAACAGTAGTCAATCTGGAATTTATGTCATCCAGTTGAGCCTGTTTTTTGTTTTTCAAAATAGGCAAAGTTAAAAATACAATCAATACAGGAACTAACACTGCAACTGCTGCAATAAAAGCTATATTTCTTGCAACAATCGGAGTTACCTCGAACTCTTTTTCACCGATTTTAATAGGTACAATTTCATTTTCGTCAGCAACGCCTGCACCATCACCGGTACCAGTTGCAGCAAAATTAAATTTCACAGGCATATTGGTTGTATTGCCTGTAGCAATACCAACTGCCTCTAAAGATATTTTATGTGCAACATCTTCAAGAACTTCCAAACTTACAGGAATAAGGTCTTGCTTTTTAAACTCATTATTTTCCCAGTACTGAACAATTCCTTCCACCTGAAGTCTGTTAGCAAGGATTTCAGCACTTACCAAATCAGTTTGAGAAACTATGTACAAATAATTCGCAGAATAACTCATCAAAGTAATCTGAGCGGAAGCATTAATTGCATTATAAATTTCTTCACCTTCAAAAGATTTAATGGCAAGAGGTTCTTCATAATAGTCAACTATATTTTTGCCAAGCATAGAGCAGATAGAATAACCGTTTTGATTAACAAGCATCAAATTCCAAGTCATGTTATCTTTCATTTGCTCATCTGCTCTGCCGGAAAAAGCAAGTGCTTTCAATATTGAAGTCAAAGACATTTCAACACTGACAAGAGATGCACCTAATTCGGTCAACACATTTTTAATATTATCTATAGCCATTTTTTGAATAGCTGAATAGAATAATTTTCTTGTATCACCGTTTTGATTTAAAGAAGCATCAGCCCAGCTGACAACCGGTTCGTATCTTTTAAAGATATAAGACTGTTCAACTTCTGAAGTTAAAGCTTCTGTAACAGCGTCATCACCTAGAAGCAGAGGCAGCTCTTTACTTCCAAACAGAACCATTGGCACGTTTAGAATTATGTTACTCTTGGTGCTTAACTTTAATTCTTCAAATAATTCAACAACAGCATCTTTAAAAGCATCATAGTCAGCAATTTCTCTCAAAGATTCGTTGTACTCAAGCGGTCTGAACGCATAGTTCTTAACCGAACGTGTAGGAATGTCCAGCTGTATAAGTTCTAAACCTACGCCTGGCGTAATTGACATATATACAGTTTCTTTACTTCCAATACCTAATTGTAATAAAATATCATTAATATCCATAAATTTTTTTTCTTATTGTTTACTCTATTATGTTTTTATTATACAATATATTTCAGTACAATTGCAATTTTTACATAAATTTACACTAAAAGTAGGAGATTTTACCCGAATGAAAGAGCTGGTTGAAAAGATAAATAAACTGAAAAAAGAGAAAAACGCAGTTATTTTGGCACACTGCTACCAAAATGTTGAAATTGATGAAGTAGCTGATTATGTCGGTGATTCGTTGTATTTAAGTCAAATGGCTGCAAAAACCGATGCAGACATAATTCTTTTTGCAGGAGTTTACTTTATGGCTCAAACAGCAAAAATTCTATGTCCTGATAAAAAAGTTTTGCTTCCACGTCTTGAGTCAGGTTGCAGAATGGCAGACATGATTAGCCTTAACCAGTTAAGAGAATTTAAATCTAAAAATCCTAATGTTCCTACTGTATGTTATATAAATTCAACAGCAGAAGTTAAATCAGAATGCGATATTTGCTGTACAAGTTCAAATGCAATTAAAATAGTTGACAGCTTGAAAACAGACAAAGTTTTATTCCTGCCTGATACATACTTGGGCAAATGGGTTGAATCAAATTTAGAAGGCGTTAATGTAATAACATATCCCGGATTTTGCCCTACTCACCTACAAATCAGACCGGAAGATATTCTTGAAGCGAGAAAAAATTATCCGGATGCAGAAGTGTTAGCACATCCTGAATGTCACAAAGAAGTAGTCAAACTTGCTGATTACGTGGGTTCTACTACTGGAATTATGAAGCATGCTATAGAAAGCAATAAAAAAACTTTTATAATTGCGACAGAAAAAGGCGTTGTAGACAGATTAAAAAGAGATTATCCGGAAAAGGAATTTATTCTTATTAAAGAAGATATCATATGCCCGAATATGAAATGGCACAATTTAATTGATATTTATAATGCGTTAGAAAAAGAAGAGCATGAAATTGATGTTGATAAAAATATTGCTGAAAAAGCTTTAAAATGTATTGACAGAATGCTTGAAGTTTCTTCTTTAGGGGCGAAATAATGGAAAACTCAGATATTATTTTCGGTAAAAATTCCGTACTTGAAGCTTTAATTGCTGGTAATCGGGAAATAAACAAAATACTTATCTCTAAAAATATCCACAGTGATAACAAATTAAATAAAATTAAAGATATTGCAAAAGAACAGGGAATTATTTTCCAGTTTGTTGCTAAAGAAAAATTTCTTCCGTATCAAGAATTCAACCATCAGGGAATTATTGCCCAAATTTCACCTATAAAATATATGGATTTAGATGAATTTCTTGAACAAAAAAAAGAGGATTACCAATCACTTGTAATTCTTGACGGGGTAGAAGATTCACATAATTTGGGAGCTATAATAAGAACTTGTGTTTGTGCCGGAGTTTCAGGAATAATTATTCCTTCAAGAAGAAACGTACAGGTAAATGCTGTTGTTGAGAAAACCAGTGCAGGAGCTATAAATCACATACCTATTATAAAAGTAAATAGCCTTGTTAATGCAGTCCAGAGACTAAAAAATTCCGACTGGTGGGTAGTTGCAACAGATGCAAGTGCAAAAGATAATTATTATGATGTTAAATATAACGATATGAACTTTGCAATCATTATGGGTGCTGAGCATGCAGGCGTTTCAAAATCATTATTAAAATTATCTGATTTTATTGTAAAAATTCCTATGCAGAATAATTTTAACTCATTAAATGTTTCAAATGCACTAAGTGCAATAATCTTTGAAACATTACGCCAAAAATTAACCTGTAAAAAGGTTAAATAAAATTAATATAAACATCCGATTGCAAAAAATATATTATAATGAGTATTATTGAACAAAAGAGAGAGTTTATTATATGAAAAAAGAGTTAGAAAAATACGGTCTTTTAACTGAAGTCTCCGAAGAAAACGTTGACTTCCATTCGATTGAAATTCCGGAAGAAGAAGATGTGCTTCAATCCGTAGAAGACCCGAAAATTCAAGAAAATTTAACTACAGTAAATTCTGATGACAGTGTCAGAATATATTTACAGCAAATCGGTAAAATTCCGCTTTTATCAAGCGAACAAGAGCTTGAACTTGCTAAAAAAATATATGATGACCATGATGAATTTTCTAAAAATTTACTTGTTAATGCGAACCTTCGTTTGGTTGTCAGCATTGCAAAAAAATACATTGGCCGCGGACTTTCATTTTTAGATTTAATTCAAGAGGGCAACATGGGCTTAATGAAAGCTGCAGGAAGATTTGATTACACAAAGGGCTATAAATTTTCAACATATGCAACATGGTGGATTCAACAGTCAATAACTCGTGCAATTGCTGATAAAGCAAGAATTATCAGACTTCCTATTCACATGATTGAATCACTTGGAAAAATCAGACGTGCAACTATTGATCTAACCACAGAACTTGGTCATCCGCCTACAAAACAAGAAATAGCTTATCGTTTAGGCGTACCAGTTAATAAATTATCATCAATAGTTAAAGCTGCTCAATCAACTATTAGCATGGAAACTCCTGCAAGTTCATCAGAAGATTCTTCTAAAATCGCTGATTTTATTGTTGATGAATCAACTATTGCACCTGATAGCAGAGTTTCACAAGAAAACTTGTTCGATGATATAAGAAAAATGCTTAACCAATTAAGCCCTAAAGAACGTGACGTTCTCATACTTCGTTACGGGTTAGACAGCAACGGTAGCAAAAAAACTCTGGATGAAATCGGTTCGCAGTATGGTGTTTCCCGCGAACGTATCCGACAAATTGAGAATAGGGCAATAGCAAAACTTAAAAAGCTTTGCAAAAATAAAAAACTTTCTGTCGGCCTTAAAAATTATTTTGGTGAATAACAGCAAAAAAAATTTTTACGCCTTTTATTATCTTTGTTATAGCAAACAGGAGAACATACAAT
>JBKUMA010000096.1:0-6254 GCA_046955055.1 Candidatus Gastranaerophilaceae bacterium | reverse complement strand
ATTTTCTAATTTGTGTGTTGAAAGCTGCATTTTGTAATTAAACAAATCTTTTTTCCAATCAACTATTGCACTTTTTAGTTCATCAACTGTTTTTTCGCGCATTTCATTTAGTTTCATTTTATAATTCCTTACTTATTTAGTTTCTAATTTTGCTTTTTCAACAACTTTAACTTTAATAGGTAATTTTTGTGCAGCTAGTTCAAGTGCGTGTACTGCAATGTCTCTATCAAAGTATTCAAGTTCGAAAAGAATTCTGTTTGGTTTAACAACTGCTACCCAGTATTCCAAGTTACCTTTACCTGAACCCATACGAGTTTCAGCAGGTTTAGCTGTAATTGGTTTATCAGGGAATATTTTAATCCAAACGTTACCGCCACGTTTGATTTCACGAGTCATAGCACGACGTGCTGCTTCGATTTGACGGCTGGTAATCCAACCAGGTTCTACGGCTTGTAATGCATAGCTACCAAACTCAAGTTTTGTTCCTCTTGTTTCGTGGCCTTTCATATTGCCTTTCATCATTTTGCGGTATTTAGTTTTTTTAGGCTGTAACATTATATTGTTCCTCTTTATTTTTTATTTCATACCTGTTTTGTTTTAAAACTACTGCTGTTCAGAAGTTTCGACTGGTTTACGTCTAGGACGTCTCATCCCTTTGTCTGAACCGCCTTTTTCGTTTTTAGCTTTAATGTTTTGGTCTGCTTTTTCGCCTGGCATTAAGTTGCCTTTGAAAATCCAAACTTTAACACCAATTTTACCCATTATTGTATCAGCTTCTGTGAAACCGTAATCTACGTCAGCACGTAAAGTTTGAAGAGGAATTCTTCCTTCTTTAGCCCATTCTGAACGAGCGATTTCAGCACCGCCTAAACGGCCTGATACCATAACTTTAATACCTTGAGCACCAGCTCTCATTGTACGTTGCATTGCTTGTTTCATTGCACGTCTGAATGCTACACGTTTTTCTAATTGTTGAGCGATTGCTTCAGCAACTAATTGAGCGTCAGCATCAATTCTTGCAACTTCTACAACGTTGATAATTACCGGTTTAGAAAGATATTTAGAAACTTCTTGTCTTAATTCATCGATACCTTGTCCGCCACGGCCAACTACAATACCGGGTTTTGCTGTTACAACAGTGATTGTTGTGTTTTGTGCTTTTCTTGCAATCAAGATTTTAGAAACGCCGGCTGTATAAAGTTTTTTCTTAATGAATTTTCTGATTTTTGCATCTTCTGCAACGAATTGGCCATAATCTTTTACTTTAGCAAACCATGTGCTTACCCAAGGTTGAATTATACCGATTCTAAATCCTGTTGGATGTGTTTTTTGTCCCATTTTATCTACCTTTTGTTTTTACTACTACTTTTTAGCGATATCGCTAACTTTTAATGTTAAATGAGAAGTGCGTTTAAGTCTTGTATACATACGACCTTGCGCTCTTGTTCTTGCTCTTTTATATGTAACGCTTTCGTCAGCAAAGATTTCAGAAATCTTTAATGAGTCAGCTCCTACGCCGTATTTTTCTTGTGCGTTTGCAATAGCAGCTTTCAAGTTCTTTTCAACTACTCTTGCCGCAAAATAAGGCATAAAACGTAACATATCTTGAGCTTCTTTGACAGATTTTCCTCTAACTTCGTTGATTACTCTGCGAAGTTTTCTGGCTGTCATTTTAATATCTGTTTGTCTTGCTTTAGCTTCCATTTTTATTTTCCTTATATTTATTTACGTTTAGCAGTCTTATCTGAACCTGCGTGTCCTTTGTACAATCTAGTTGGTGCAAACTCACCTAATTTGTGTCCAATCATTTGTTCTGTTACGTAAACCGGAACATGAGTTTTTCCGTTGTGAACGGCAATTGTATGATTTAACATTGTTGGTGTAATCATAGATGCTCTTGACCAAGTTTTTATAACTTTATGTTCAGAGTTTGCATTCATTTTATCAATTTTCTTTTGTAGAGATTCTTCTACGTATGGACCTTTTTTTAATGAACGTGCCATTAATTTATTCTCCTTTTTTGGTTTAAAGGTTTATTACCTATTTGATTTTCTTACTTTTTACGTCTTCTTACAATTAATTTGTCAGAAGCTTTACCTTTTTTACGGGTCTTGTAGCCAAGAGCAGGTTTACCCCAAGGTGTTTTAGGGTGTCCGCCAGGACCGGTTTTACCTTCACCACCACCGTGAGGGTGATCGCAAGGGTTCATTGTAACACCACGTACTGTAGGTCTGATACCCATATAACGTTTTCTTCCGGCTTTACCTAATGATAAGTTTTTGAATTCTGAGTTACCTAGAGTACCTATTGTAGCCATACATTCTTTTCTTACCATTCTCATTTCGCCTGATGGAAGTTTTATTGTTACATAGTTGCCTTCTTTAGCCATTACTTGAGCTGCATTACCTGCTGCTCTAACCATAATGCCGCCACGACCAGGTGTAAGTTCTATGTTATGAACAATTGTACCTAACGGAATTAATTCTAACGGTAGTGCATTACCGATTTGTACAGGAGCTTCTGGTCCTGATACAATTACGTCGCCTACGTTTAAACCTTCCGGTGTTAAGATATATCTTTTTTCACCATCAGCGTAGAATACTAATGAAATTCTTACATTTCTGTTTGGATCGTATTCAATAGTTTTTACAGTTGCAGGTACACCGAATTTTTCACGTTTGAAGTCGATTATACGGTAAGCTTTTTTTACACCGCCGCCTTTGTGACGACAAGTTATTCTACCTGTATTATTTCTACCTGCTGTTTTTCTCATTGGTTTCAACAATGATTTTTCAGGAGTAGAAGTAGTGATTTCTTGATAATCACTTTTTGTCATACCTCTTTGTCCCGGAGATGTCGGATTTAATTTTCTTATTGCCATTTTAGTTATTCTCCTTTATTTGGCTTTGTATCTTTTTTAGGACTTATGCCATTTGTGTGTTCCCTTGGTTAGGATAACTCACGCTACGCCCTATTTTTGGAGCTGTTATACTCCTACTAATTCTTCAATAGGATCGCCTTCGATTGTTACGATTGCTTTTTTTGAAGAATCAGTTCTTCCGAATTTATATCCCATTCTTTTTTCATGAGATGGCATATAAACTGTTCTTACTTTTTTTACTTTTCTTCCAGGAAAAGCTAATTCGATAGCTTGTGCAATTTCAATTTTAGTAGCATCTTTAGTTACTTCAAAAGTATATTGTCCTAATGCTGTTGCACCAACTGATTTTTCTGTAATCAAAGGCTTTTTGATTATGTCGAATAACTTTTCAGTGTTTGTTCTTTCTTTGCTCATTATTGTAACCTTTCAGTTATATCATTTACAGCAGATTCTGTAACTACTACGAAATCAGCTTCAAGTAAATCTTTTACGTTTAAGTTAGAAGGTAAAATGATTTTTACGCTTGGGATGTTTCTTGCTGCTAATTCTAAGAATTTGTTTTCAGCAGCTTTAACGTCAGCGATAATTAAAACTTTACCTGATACGTTTAATGATTTTAACGCACTAACCATTAATTTTGTTTTTGGTTCAGTAATAGTTGAGAAATCTTTTACAACAATCATTTGTTCATTTCTTGCTGATAATGCAGATTTCAAAGCTAATTTTCTTGCTTTTTGAGGCATATTGAACGCATAGCTTCTTGGTTTTGGTCCAAAGATAACGCCGCCGCCAGCGAATAGAGGTGAACGTAGAGAACCTGCTCTAGCTCTACCTGTACCTTTTTGTTTCCAAGGTTTTCTTCCGCCGCCTGCAACTTCAGCTCTTGTTTTAGCACAAGCTGAACCTTGACGTGCATTGTTCAATTGTCTTCTTAATGCTAAGTGCATTACGTGTAAATTAGGTTCAACACCAAAAACACCTTCGTTTAAAGTGATTTCGCCTAATTTTTCTCCATTTGTACTTAATATTTCTTTTGACATTTTGTTTTTCCTTTTGCTTTCCGTCTACCCCTTTTCCTTTCGGATTTTATTTGGCAGAAGCGGGTTAATTTATTACGTCTTGGACTATTGGCTCAAAACTTTTTATCAAGTTTTTGTTAAATCGTGCTGTACTTGCTTACCTTTGGAGGCTTGCACTGTGCACTAGCCAAAATCCGCTAGTTCCATTTAGTTCTTGTTGGTACGATTGTTACCAATCTGCCTTCGCATCCTGGTACAGAACCTTTTACTAAAACTAAGCTGTTATCAGCATCAACTTTAACTAGTTTAAGTTTAGTGATAGTAACTCTTTCGTTGCCCATGTTACCAGCCATTCTTTTACCTTTGATAACACGTGAAGGAGTTGTACCTGCACCGATTGAACCTGGTTCTCTGTGGTTTTTAGAACCGTGAGCCATTGGCCCTCTGCCAAAGTTCCATCTTTTAACTGTACCTTGGAAGCCTTTACCTATTGATTTACCTGTTACGTCAACTTTTTCTACATTATCTAATACTGATAATTCGATTTTGTCGCCGACTTTATAATCTTGAGGATTTTCTACTCTAAACTCTTGAAGATGTCTAAAGTTTTCCAAGTTGTTTTTCTTGAAGTGTCCAATTTCTGCTTTTGTAAGATGTTTTTCTTTTGCAGCGATTGTACCAACTTGAATTGCGTTATAACCGTCTTTTTCAACTGTTTTTACTTGAGTAACAACAATCGGGTCTACTTTAATTACGGTTACAGGAATTGCTAATCCTTGTTCATCAAAGATTTGAGTCATTCCAAGTTTTTTACCTATTACACCTAGTGTCATATTCTACCTTTCTTGCTCGCCCTACTTGGTGCAGACAGTATTCTGCCCCTGTTTCGGGTTTGCATCTTCTCTTGCGAGCGCTACGTTGCTAGCTTTACTTTACCTATTGAGGGCTTTCACCTCACACGCCTTGATGGCGAGTAGTAGATCACATTATATGCATAATGCTTATTGAATTTTCAATTTTGCCGGTCGAAATTACAGTTTAACTTCGATATCTACTCCGGCAGGTAAATCTAATCTACTTAACTCTTCAGTTGTCTGTTGAGTTGGTTCGTATATATCGATAATACGTTTATGAGTTCTCATTTCGAAATGTTCACGAGATTTTTTATCTACGTGTGGGGATCTCAAAACGCAGTATATACGTCTTTTTGTAGGTAAAGGAATAGGGCCTGCTACTTTAGCGTCAGTTCTTTTTGCTGTTTCTACGATTTTGTCTGAAGATACGTCAATTAGTTTATGATCGTAAGCTTTTAAACAAACTCTGATTCTTTGTCTTTTTGTGCTTGCCATTTGCATTCCTTTTTCTTTTTTACTATTACACTTACGGGCAATTGCCCGACTTGCTTAGAAATAGTGCTATTCAACAAATATTTCGGATATTTATAAATACTTTATTCCAAGCATATCAATGGTAAAACAAACAAATTTAGCTGTCAACACAAGGTTTTATTAAATGTTTAAATTTCGTTACAAATTTAATTTATATGATTACGAAATGTAACAATTTTATGAGTTTATGAATTTGATATAAAAAAATATTGTTCTAAAATATATACCCATTTAATAAGGAGAGATGTATGAGTATTGGCGGCGTAAATAATAATGTCAACAATGAAGCAGTTAGAACTAAGACAATAACAAGAAAGCTTGATGGTGTAAAGACCGAAATAGTAATAAGTTTTGCCAAAGACGGGACTAAAACTTATACTGCAAACGGACAAAGAGTTTTTGTCAGCAATGATTCTTTTTTAGGTAAAAAGTCGTTTACTAAAAATACCGAGGTTAAATCTGAAAACAAACTAACTCAAACTGTATCAAGCCAATTGCAGGACAAACAGCAGGCAAGGCAAATAGCCCATAATAAGGCTTTGGAAGAGATGCGTGCATTAAAAGAAGCATCGCAAAATTTAGCATCAGCCAACTATGACGTTGACGGCGGTGAATTAGCAGAAGTTGTAATTACTGGTAAAAAGCCTGCAAACAAATCAGAATTAAATTATGACGTTGACGGTGGTGAATTAGCAGAAGTCGTAATCACTGGTAAAAAACCTGCAAACAAACCAGAATTAAATTACGATGTTGACGGTGGTGAATTAGCAGAAGTTGTAATCACTGGTAAAAAACCTGCAAACAAATCAGAATTAAATTACGACGTTGACGGTGGTGAATTAGCAGAAGTCGTAATCACTGGTAAAAAGCCTGCAAACAAATCAGAATTAAATTATGACGTTGACGGGGGCGAATTAGCAGAAGTCGTAATCACTGGTAAAAAGCCTGCAAACAAATCAGAATTAA
>JBKUMA010000095.1:0-6274 GCA_046955055.1 Candidatus Gastranaerophilaceae bacterium | reverse complement strand
CAATTAACACTGCGTATGTTTGTAGTTCAAAAGGATAATACACACCCGACGCACTAGACAAATCTAGTACATCCCACAAACTTCTTTTAACAGAATTGTATGAGGATGGAACATAACTTGATATAATCAACACAGAGTTACAATTAAATTGCTCATTGACCTTCTTAAACGCATCAAAATCAATAGTTGAAGAAGTTTTATATTTCTTCAAAGCATTAGCTGTTGTAAGCTTTAAAGCAGAATTCATTGCCAACTTTTCTCTTACTGAATAAATATCGTAAGCATTAATCTGATTTGTTTTTTCAAAATTAGAAATTACATCTTTTGCAATAATTTCAGAAACTTCATCAAAAGCATAGTAATTTTCTTTTACCTCAAGCAAATCAACAGGAAGCACCAGAAGTTGAAAACTTTTTGCAAAAGCATTCAAATTAACGCAAAATAAAACAGCGAGTATTAAAAAGCATTTAACAAATAACTTCATGCCCATATTATAGCACATTATTTTATTTATATTACTTAAACGATTTGTCTAATCGCATTTATTTTTGCCTTCCCAGCTTAAATCGTCACAGTGCAAATAGTCCATATTATTATTTATTATTACCCATGCTGAACAAGAAATCGTACCTCCTGTGTATATCTTTTTTAGACAGCCGTTAGCGAATGACGTTCCACCATCTGTATCAATCTGTTTTCCAAGTAAATCAATACCGTCTTGAAATATATTAAACTGATGTAAATCCACGCCATATTGGTTTGGAGGCTTTTTACCATTTACATCTACAGTTATAGTACCACAATTACCAAGGTATCTTGCAGAAGAGTGAGCAGTTTTAGATTTCGTACACCAAGCACTGTGTATGTTATCACCATTAGATCCATAAAATATTATAGAAGCCCCATTAGCAAGTACAAAAGATTGTCTTGACACACCTTTAGTGGTATATCGGCCATCACGCAGTGAATAAGGATTTCCCCAGCAACCATCGCCCGCAGTAGGTGCAGAAGACCACTTACAGATTTTTGCTACATTTAAATTCTCAATTACGAATGAGTCATAATATGCATTAATATTGGCTTTATCACTCCAGGTATTTATAGGTCCATTCTCTGATATAGCGTAATTAAATGCATTGTCAAGCTGGTTGTAAACTACTTTCAACTGATTAATCAGAACCTTTTCTTTATGCTTTTGGATTAATGACGGCATTGTCATCGCCGCAACTATACCGATTATTCCGAGAGTGATTAAAACCTCTGATAGTGTAAATCCAGCTTTTGAATTATTATTATTGTGACATACTATATCACCAGTATAACAGCTTTTAAATAAATTACAAGGGGCTGGAAAACCTTTAAGGAGCTTTAAATTTCTGCCCCCCCCCCGACGCTACGTACGTAGTCACTCTGTGCCGGTGTTGCATAAACGCTATGATTAACGTAATTCGGGTTTTGCACAAATTTGACCGTTTTCATAATTAATGATTTTTTCATACTTGTTGCTCCTTCTTTAATATTATTATATCACATTTAATCCTAAAATTAAAGTTTCTCATTCAATTAACGGATAAAAAATGTAAAAAAATATTATAAACTTGTTATACTAAAAGGAGATTAAATCTGTATGGATTATGAATACTTATTACAAAAAGCCAAAGAAGTTTCTCATAACGCTTATGTTCCTTACTCTAATTTTCCAGTAGGTGCGTGTGTTCTTACAGAAAATGACAAAATTTACACAGGCTGTAATTTTGAAAACGCAAGCTTTGGTTTAACAATTTGTGCAGAAAGAAATGCTATCGGAAGTGCAATAGCCGACGGCGAAACTAAAATTAAAGCTGTTGCAATTTATTCTCCAAAAATTAAAAATTGCTACCCCTGCGGTGCTTGTAGACAGGTAATAAGTGAGTTTCAAGGCGATAATGAAACTGATATAATTCTGGAAGCACAAGACGGTATTCAAATTTACAAATTCAGTGAAATTTTACCTTATATATTTAAAATGTAATTATGTATTTTATAGAACTTATTGTTAATAAATTTTTGAAAAAAAAGCAGGCGGAAACATTCAACCCTCTTTCTTCAGAAAATGAAGAAGAAGATTACGAAAACTGCGAACATATATTTATGCCGATTGACAGTACCGGAGAAACCCTCGCTTGTTCCAAATGCGGATTAGTAGTAAATAAAAAAGACTTGAAAAAACAAAATATATTTAAAAATAAAGTATTTTAATCACATTTATTTTTGCCATCCCAGCTTAATCCTTCACAGTGCAAATAGTCCATATTTTTGTTGTGAAGAACCCAAGCCGTACATCCAAGTCCATTTCTGTCAGCACCTACAGCTTTAAAATTAATAGTGCAGTAATCAGGAAATCTTGTTATTGAGCTTGAATCATCTTCTTTACCTGCAGGTACAATTCCTGATGGCGTATAGAAGAATGTAAAGCCTGTTTTACCAATCAATGACTGTCTTTTCACAGAATCAAATAAATAAAAAACATTTCCGCAGTAATCTGTATCTTTAACACAGGTATTTTTTGAACTTCCCCAAATAACTATAGCATCACCATTATTTAATAACATTTTCTGGACCTGATCAGAACTGTATAAACTGTAAGTAAAACTATTGCCATCTATATTAGCAACATTGGTAGATTTAGCATACATACAGCCTAGATTTTGATTACCACACATTTTGGCAACTGGCAAAAAAGGAGCCCAAGCATCGTATAGCTGTTTAGAAGCTTCTGCAACCGTTGATGTAACCCCAAAGTCTCTTGGATTCCCATACTCAGACAACATTAAACGATATGATTGGTCCATTAATGCATATGCCTTGAGTAAATGAGAAACAGTCTGTTTTTCTTTATAATCTTGAATTAATGACGGCATTGTCATTGCCGCAACAACACCGATAATTCCGAGAGTTATTAAAACTTCTGCCAAAGTGAATGCAAATCTTTTATTGTGATACATCATATCACTATTATAACAGTTTTTATATAATTTACAAGGGGTCAAAAAAACTTGCAGGAGCTTTAAATTTCTGCCCCCCCCCCGAGCTGTATAAATCTTTTCATTTCAATACCTCCTATGCTTTTTGTTATTCTTATTATAACAATTTTTATAAATCTTTGCAATTATTTCTGACTTAACATTTTAGACAAAACATTTTTTGCAGTCTGAAGTTGGGCGTCGTTATGAGACTTAATATCATTCAGCGTAAAATTAACTTTAATATCAGGATTGATGCCTTTTTTATTAATATCCGTGCCTTTTGGAGTAAGATACTTAGCAATAGTAAGGTTTAAACCTGTTTCATTTTGCATAGGAATAATCTTTTGTACCATACCTTTGCCAAAAGTTTTGGTTCCAACCAATGTAGCTTTCTTATAATCCTTTAAAGCTCCAGAAAGGATTTCGCTTGCACTTGCTGAAGCGTTATCAACCAACACAACAGTAGGTTTATTGATTCCGTAATCAGTATCTTGTGCATAAATATCATATTTATAACCGTTTCTTCCCACAATACTAACAATATTTCCTTGAGGAATGAATAAATTTGCAATAAATATCGCGTTAGGTAAAAGACCGCCAGTATTTCCGCGTAAATCAAGTATCAAACCTTCGGTATTTTTAGTTTTCTCTAATGCTTCCATGAATTCATTAGGAGTAGTAGAGCCGATGAAACTTGAAATTTGGATGTAGCCAATATTTTTATCAACCGAAGCCTTAACAGTTTTAATCTTGATTTCTTTACGCATTACTTTTTTAATTAGCTTATCTTTATTTCGCATAACAGTAAGCTGTACAAAAGTATTTTCAGGGCCTCTTACAAGGTTAGCAACTTCTGAAAGTGACAAGCCGTTAACATCTTTTCCGTCAATTGATAAAATAATGTCGTTAGGCAAAAGGTTAGAAAACTGTGCCGGAGTACCATCCATGACATTAATAATATGGATTTTTCCAGCTATAGAAGATATATTCACACCTATACCGGTGATTTTAGAATTAATAGAATTATTCTGTTCAGTATATTCCTCTTTAGACATATATCTGGAATAAGGATCATTCAAACTGGCAAGCATTGTATCAATAGCGATTTTCGCATCAGCATCGGACTTTATTTTTCCTCGATAATGCTCTTTCCAACGCTTCCACTCTTGATTGTTCATAGTAGAATCGTAATAATTGTCTTGAATAATATCCCAGGTATTATCAAAAAGCTTCTGTGATGTGACGTGGTCCTTGTTAACCATATCAGGCATTTCATCAATAGAGAAATTGTTTGCATTCATCAAAAACTTGTTCAATGCAAACAATATCAATACAAAAGCTATGAAAATAATTACCTGTTTTTTCTTCATACGACTATTTAACATCAATAGATTTTTATAATCAATATACTTTCCTCTAACAAAACAGAATTATTTATAAATCTTCAAATCCAGGTGATGTTGACGGCAAATCTTTATACCCGGGATTGGTTATTACAGTCTTTTTAATATACTTATTAGAGTAATTTCCTCTTTCAAAAAGCTTTTTCAAAGTATTTTCACGTACAACCAGAGGATGAATTTCATCATTGCTTTCCGGATACATTTTTACCAATTCAGTCCACACAGAAGCTTCCATAGTCCACGCATAAGTTTCTTCCGCTAATGAATTATACTCATCCTGGTGGAGTGCCTCGTGTGAAAGCAAAGCTGCAATCGCCCCGGGAGGTGCATCTTTATGTCTTGGATTAATGTATATATATAGCTGTTTACCTTTTTTCCATCCCAATGCATCAAAAGATTGATAGTCTTTATTGATTGCACCCAAGTCTTTAAATTCAATTTTTACAGGTCTTCCGGACAAATTGTTACCAAGAATTGCATTTCTTGAGAATTCTCCATTTGTTCCTTTTAACATATCAAGTGCCACATAGATTAACTGTTCTTTTCCTACAGATTTATATGTCGGTGTAATTCTGTTAATATAGAACTGGCTGTATTTGGCGGGATACGTTTTTGGTATAGCAGCCGCCGTATTGTCACTTTTTGCCGCAAACGCAGGTGCTGTTAAAGCTAAACCGGCAAATATAGCAGCTGTTGTCATTATCTTTTTAAAATTCATACTATCCCTAATCTCCTCAAATTTTTTCTTGCATAACAATATTATAATTATATTTTTTTAGAGGACAAATCTTTTTCAATTTTTTTTAGACTTTCTGTTTAAAGCCGCAAGTTCTGTGTATAAAATCTTATATTCAGTGGAGCTATCAATTGACTCTGCTTCCTTAATATATTCCATTGCTGTTTTAATATCGCCGGCTTCTTTATAAATTTTACTCATATCCGCATAATATCTTGCATTATTGACATCATACATAATGGCACGTTTCATACATTCAACGGCTTCTTCATAATCTTTTTGGGCAAACCTTACAAGGCTTAAATAATAATAACCGGCACCGTAATTTATATCCAGTGAAATTGCTGACTGTGCAAAATCTTTTGTTTTTTCCAAATCACCGTTTTCATAAGCGGCTTGAGCACCAATTATATATGCCGCTATGTAATTTTCATTATTCTTCAAAATTTCATCGACTATTTTCAAAGCTTCATCATATTTTTTTTCTTTGATATAAATTTGTGCAAGCTGATTAGTGTAATTGAGATTTTCCGGATTTCTGTGTATAACTGTTTTTATTGTTTCTTCAGCCTTTTCAAACATATCAAGTTCTCTATAAACTTTTGCAAGAGATGTCAAAGTAAAGTCATCAGAAATACCTTTTTTAAGATTATTTTCCAAATCAACTTTTGCACCTAAAAAGTCTTTATTTTCAAATTTCAATAACGCGTTCAAAACAATAGTCTGCGGATGTGAATTATTGCAAGAAAGTATATATTCGGTTTCCTGCTTTGCTTTGTCAAACATATTTCTTTCGTAATATAAATACGCAAGTGAATATCTGTAGTCTAAATTATCCTGATTAAGTCTTACAGCATTAAGATATGCCGTTGCAGCTTCATCAAACCAACCATTAAAGAAGTATGCATTTCCGAGGTTATAATAATATTTTGCATTAGATTTGTCAAAAGATACTGCTTTAGAAAAAAACTTTATAGCTTCGACAAACTTCATATCTTCCAAAGCAAAGAGTCCAAGATAGTTTAATGCTTCGGGATTTTGAGAAGCCTTTGAAAATCTTGCAAAAATTTCTTTTGATTTTTCAAAATCATTTTCATCAAAATAAATTTTCCCTAAAAGCACTAATATAT
>JBKUMA010000094.1:0-6314 GCA_046955055.1 Candidatus Gastranaerophilaceae bacterium | reverse complement strand
TTGTCATTTGGGTTTTGCATGAATGCTACAACAATGTCTTTTAATGATTTTTTCATACCCGTTGCTCCTTTATAGATTATCTACTTTATTATAAACTATATTCCCAATGATTACAAGACCTAATTTGTTGATAAGTCAGATTATCTACGAATACAACGAACCTTATAGCTGCTAGACTTATTACTTGTAAAGCGATGACCACCGCCAATATACTGTTGCCAACCATATTCAGCACTGACTTCAGAAGCAGACCAGTACCCGTTAACAGTTGGAAGTCCAAGCAAATACATATTATAAGCCATAGAAAGCAGTTCATCCCTATTAGGAACTAACAAATCTTTTCCTTGTTCTTGACAGCTTTTCGCAGCTTCATCAAATGTTGCTTCTGATGCATCTTCCTTATAAACCTCAGGAGCATAAGCAACAACTTTTTCATCAGGATAAATTATAGTTACAAATCCGATATCTTTACCTGCTTCATTTGGACGGGCTAATCCATTCATATCGTAAATTGCATTTACACAGACGCGGTCTTGTCCCCAATGTGTCTGATTAATATCATTTAGACAATTTGGGTTGTAAAACAAGTTTACGCTATAGCCATTGCTCATAACAAAACCATAACTCTGTGATGTTCCATCTGTTGCATCACCATAATACATTAATAAATCACCTATCTTTTTCGGCATTGTCATCTTCTTTTTGGGTTCGGTCAATGTGGTTATTGCATTAGAATTTGTTTCTATTCCGCAGGAACGCAAGTCATTATTCTTACAAGTTTTTACTATTTGGATTTGTTTGCGTAAGTGATTTTCTACAAAGTCTTCGGCATCTACTGCATTGCCTATGCCTTCGGTAACAGTGATATTTCGTACTGCTCCACCAATTGTCGCTAGTGCCTTTTGACGAGCACCGTGATATTTTCTATAATTAGCATTATTTATTAATACAGGCATTGTTAACGCCGCAACTATTCCGATTATTCCTAGGGTGATTAATACTTCAGCAAGAGTGAATGCAAATCTTTTATTGTGACACATCATATCACTATTATAACAGTTTTTATATATTTTACAAGGGGTTAAAAACCCTTGCAGGAGCCTTAAATATTCGCCCCCCCCCCGAAGTTACGGATATTCTTAATCTCTTTTTTCATATTCATACTCCTCGTTATTTCAAAAAAATAGAACAGAAATGCATTCTGTTCTATTTCTACACTTAAATTTATTATTTTACTGCTTTAATAACAGCTTCTGTTATATCAGTACCGCCGTATAAAACAACGCCTTTTGCCAATACTATATCATAGTTACCAGCTTTTGCCTGAGCGTTAATTTGGTTAGAAATTGAATTATCAATAGCTGTTAATTTAGTAGTGTAATTTTTATCCATTGCTTCTTTTTTAGTTTTTAATTCTTTATTATATTTATCTTCAAGAGCCTGTTTTTTCTTTGTATCAGTTGTTGAAGCAACGTCTTTTCTTGCTTTTTCAACGAACTTGACTAAGTCTTGAGCTTTTGCTTGTTGTTCTTTTTTCAATGCAGCAACCTGACTTGAAGAATTAACAACTTTTGAAACATCAACTACTGCAATTTTGCAATTAGAAGGTACATCTGACATAGCAAAATTATTTATGCTAAGACCAACTACAAAAGTTGAAAGTCCGACTACTAAAAATTTTAATTTGTTGTTCATAAATTTCTCCTTAACTATAAACTTATAAAAGCATTTTTATACATCAAATGAATTATTTATTTTAAAAACCATCCCAAAAAGGATTGATTTTTTATCATTAACACCTTTACAAAATGTACTCTTATCACTTATAATAATAGCAGTTGTAAGATGTTTTTTGTTAAAAAATTAATTTTTGTTACCATATTGTAATAAAAGTTAAGAAAACCTACTAAATTTTCAAAATAAGAGCAAAAATTATATTGACAGCATTTAAATATAAATATAGTAATTTTAATTAAAAACAGAAGGTAAATAAATGAAGAAGATTAATTCGCAAAACAATATTTTAAGCACAATCCTTTGTGTTTCCGCTTGTTGTGCAATTGCATCCGTAACCCCTGTAAATGCAGCAGACTTCGTTATGCCGCCATCTATTATGAATGAAGTAGGCGGAAATATGAGACACGATACTGACAGTCTCAGATACAAATATGACGAAAGACAACAAAAAGAAGACTATCAGCATTACGAAAGAGTTAAAAATCAAGGCAGCACTGGCACACAAGTAATTCAAAATAATGACACAGACGATTCTGGCTACCACGCTACTATTGAAGAAATGGATACTCGCGGTGTTTATGTTAACTCTATTGAAGTTGCACCTTCTGAAATACTTACTTCTGAAGAAATTAACAATATAATAAGCCCTCTTGTAGGTAAAAATATATTTATCAGTGACTTACAAAAAGCAATTGATGATATCAATAATTTATATGCACAAAAAGGCTTTGTAACAGCAAGAGCCTTTCTTCCTGAACAAACAGTACAAAACGGTAACATCAGAATCGATTTAATCGAAAGTAAAATCGGTAACATTACTGTTCAAGAAAACCGTTGGACTAAGTCTAAATACATTACTGACAGACTTCCTCAAAAACAAGCACAATTGTTTGATATTGTTGAATTAGAAAAAGACGTTCTTGATTTTAACAGATACAATGACGGTATTAAACTTTCAGCAAACTTAAAAGCAGGTCAAGAAGCAGGAACTACTGACATTGAACTTGTTGCCGATGAAAAATTCCCATTCCACTTAACAGGTGTTATGGATAACCAGGGTCGTTATACAACAGGTAGCATCCGTGGTGGTGCAATGTTGTATGCCGACAGTTTATTCGGCTTAAGAGACAGAATGTCTTTAGGTTCTTATTTTTCAAGAGGTGCTACAAGTCCGTTCTTTGATTACAATATACCGGTTAACAAATATGACGGTCGTGTAGGATTTCTATACTCATCAACTTTTGCAAAAATTAAATATGGTGATTTCAGAGATTTAGGTATGGGCAGTAATGCATACCAATACTCACTTTACTATTCTCAACCGATTATCAGAAAACCAGGTATGGAATTAAAAGCATACGGCGGATTAAACTATAAAAGATCAAGATCATTCAGTAGCATTGACATTCTTGACGATTGGATAGGTTCAACAGACCAGATTACAAGTGTTGAAGCTGCATTACAATTAAGAAAAGATACTAAATACGGTATTTGGTATTTAAATCAAAATGCATATTATGCTATACCTATATTTGACAGCAACAGAGATAATAACTACTTTAAATACAGCGGAAGCTTAGTAAGATTACACGACTTCTCTCACGGTGTAATCGGACAATTGAGAAGTAACTATCAAATTGTACCTGGCGATAAACAAATACCTTACTTAGATATGATGCAAACAGGTGGTTTGGCTACTGTAAGAGGTTACCAAGAAGGTTTGATGATTGGTAAAAACGGTTACTTTTTAAGCGGTGAATTGATGTTCCCGTTACTACCGAGAGAAATTACAAGCCCTAGAAGCGGTGAAAAAATACCTTTTATCGGAAGATATGTTAAAGGTGCTATTTTTGCAGACCACGCAGGTATTTTCCCTTCTGCAAGAGAAGATTATTATGGCGGCAGCTACTTCTTAGCTTCAATTGGTATGGGGTTAAGAATCCAGCTTCCAGGTGATTTAAGTGCAAGACTTTACTGGGGTTATCCTTTAATTAATAACCGCTGGGAACAAGACAGAAAATACGGACGTTTCCACTTCGAATTAAGCTTAACACCTGATATTGACGCTTTACTTGCAACAAGAGTAGGTGCTCCAAAAACAGAATTCCAGAAAAATGTTGAAGCTGAATACATAAACAATTATGATGATATAAGACACTATGATTACTTTAGAGACGGCGGAGGCGGAGCTCTATAAGGCAATCCCGAATAAATAATAAAATGCGATAACTTTTAATCAAAGTTATCGCAGATTTTTAAGGAGGAGAGATGAGTAAAGGGATATTCATAACAGCAACAGGAACTGATGTAGGTAAAACTTATATTTCAGGTTTGCTTGTAAAGAAAATGAGAGATTTAAAATACGATTGCGGCTATTACAAACCGGCATTAAGCGGAGCCGAAATTATAAACGGTAAATTAATCCCAGGTGATTGTGCTTATGTTCTTGAAACGGCAGGAATAAATGATGACCCGATGAAATATGTATCTTACGTATTTAAAACGGCAGTCTCACCGCATCTTGCTGCACAACGAGAAGGTAAATCTATTACAAAAGATAAAATAAAAAGTGATTTTGACAGAATAAAAAATGATTTTGATTATATTGTTGTTGAAGGTGCGGGTGGAATAGTTTGTCCTTTTAACTTAAAAGAAGAAAAAATTATACTTCCTGACATAATTAAAATGCTTAATTTAGATGTCATAGTTGTTGCATCAGCCTCACTCGGAACTATAAATTCTACTGTTTTAACTACAGAATATATAAAATCGCTTGGAATTAATATTAGAGGTATAATATTAAACGGATATGATAAAAATGACTTTATGCAAGTCGACAACAAAGAACAGGTAGAAAACTTAACCGGCTTAAAAGTTATAGCTGCAGTTAAAGAAAATGAAAAAGATATACAAATAGAAGAAGACATACTTCTATCAGTATTCAAGGAGATATAAATGACAACATCAACAAATTCTAACTGGGTAGAAAAAGATTTAGAATACATATGGCATCCTTGCTCTCAAATGAAGGATTATGAAACCCTTAAACCTATTGTAATTGATCGAGGCGAAGGTGTTTATCTTTATGATACCAATGGCAAAAGATATGTTGATGTAATAAGTTCCTGGTGGTGCAATCTTCTTGGACATTGCAACCCGATAATTAATTCAGCAATCAAAAAACAGGTTGATGAACTTGAACATGTTATTTTTGCAAACTTTTCCCACAAACAGGCTATAAGATTATGTGAAAGACTTTCTAAAATTCTTCCTGAAGGATTATGCAAATTTAATTTTACCGATAATGGCTCTTCTGCAATAGAAGCAGCTATGAAAGTAAGTTTCCAGTATCACGAACAAACAGGAAATCCTCAGAAAACAAGATTTATGGCTCTTACAGAAGCATATCACGGGGAAACTATCGGAGCTCTTTCTGTTGGTGATTGCGATTTATATACGGAACTTTATAAACCTATTTTAATGGATATTGTACGTATAGAAGGACCAGACTGTTACAGATGTCCTTACGGAAAAGACAGAGAACATTGCAATTGCGAATGTGCAGAAAAAGCCGCAAAAACTTTCGCAGAATATGGTAATGAAACTGCAGCACTTTTAGTTGAACCTCTTTTACAAGGTTCAGCAGGAATGAAGGTTTATCCGCCTTTATATTTAAAAAAATTACGTGAATTATGTGACAAATATAATGTTCATTTAATAGCCGATGAAATTGCAACAGGCTACGGAAGAACAGGCAAGATGTTCGCTTTTGAACATGCAGGTGTTTCACCTGATATTATGTGCCTATCAAAAGGTTTAACAGGCGGGTATATGCCTATGGCATTATTCGCTACAACACAAAAAATATATAACGCATTTTATGATGATTACGGCACAGGCAAAGCTTTTATGCACAGTCATACTTACAGCGGAAATCCGTTAGCATGTTCTGCTGCAAATGCAGTTCTTGACATAATGGAAGACGGAACTGTTTTAAGACGTGCACAAGAAAACGCCATATACTTCAATAATATTATTAAAGAAAAATTTTCTTCCCATAAAAATGTCGGTGAGATTAGACACATCGGACTCATTAACGCCATAGAACTTGTAGAAGACAAGCAAAACAAAAAGCCTTTTGATTATAGACTCAGAACAGGTTACCAAATCTACAAAAAGGCTTTGATGGAGGGAGTTATACTTAGACCGCTTGGAGATGTTATTTACTTCAACCCGCCTTTAATTATGGAAAGAGCGGATATGGATTTTGTCACTGACGTGGCATTAAAGTGTCTGAAAGAGGTCTTACCGTAATAATTTGTACAGCAAAATACTGCGTCAAATAATTAACGTATAACTAACACTTCTTCTACCATATAGGAGTCTTGCTTCGAGTTTTTTTATGGAACTCTTTCCTCTTCACATCGTCTTTAATTGTGTGAGGTTTATCCTTCTGTAGTTAATTCTTCCCAAATACTTGGTACTACAATTAATGCAGTATAAACGATAAAACCAAATAAGATTAAATTAATAGCTTCCATGATAAATTCTCCTATTAGTTTACATATATATTATTC
>JBKUMA010000093.1:0-6321 GCA_046955055.1 Candidatus Gastranaerophilaceae bacterium | reverse complement strand
AGAAAGAACAATATCTTAAAAGATTCTGACCAAAACCTATCAGGTGAAGATGTAAGAGAAGGTTTAACCGCAATTGTCAGCGTTAAAATACCTAACCCTGAATTTGAAGGACAAACAAAAGAAAAATTAGGTTCTCAAGAAGCTATGGGGGCTGTTCAAGATGCAGTAAGAGATAAACTTCAAGAATGGCTTGAATTTAACCCTAAAATTGCAAAAATGATTTTAGAAAAAACTTTACAAGCACAACGTGCACGTGAAGCAGCAAGAAAAGCAAGAGAATTAACAAGAAGAAAAACTGTTCTTGAAAATTCAACATTGCCGGGTAAACTTGCAGACTGTTCTAACCGCGAACCTGAAAAATGCGAAATTTACATCGTTGAGGGAGATTCTGCGGGTGGTTCTGCTAAACAAGGCAGAAACAGAATGTTTCAGGCTATCCTTCCATTAAGAGGTAAAATTCTTAACGTTGAAAGAGCCAGACTTGATAAGATTTACGGTAATAATGAAATTCAGTCAATGGTACAGGCTTTTGGTATTAATATCAGCAAAAATGAAGACGAAGTTGATATTGAAAAATTACGTTACCACAAAATTATTATCATGACAGATGCGGATGTTGACGGTGCTCACATTAGAACCTTGTTATTAACATTCTTCTTTAGATATTGCAGACCGTTAATCGAAAACGGCTATGTATACATTGCTCAACCGCCGTTATTCAAAATTACTCAAGGCAAAACTTCTGAGTATTTATATGACGAACATGCACTTGACAAAATGCTAAAAGAAAGAGGGATTAAAAACCTTAGTCTTTCAGACAAACATAAAAACAAAGTTAAAACAGGTGATGAATTATTAGAACTGGTTAAAAACATGTCAGCATTCTACAATTCATATAACAACCCTATTTTGAATTTGTATCCGGCTGTTGTATTAAGAGGTTTGGTACGTTCAAATATTACTGTTGAAGATTTTGAAGACCAATCTAGAATGACAGAAGTAATTGAATACTTAAATCATTATCTTAAAGATCACGCTGAAAACTACAATATATCAGAAGCTGCAAGCTATAACGTTGAATTAAAATATAACCCTGAAAATGCTAAGTATTCTATTCAATTAAACCTTAATGATGAAGAACATGTAATTATTACACAAAGTATAGTTAAGAGTTCTGAATACAAACGCTTAAAGTCTTCTTACCCGCTTATCAGAGATTACTTGATTGAAGAAGAAGAAAACTTGATTCTTGAAACAGATACAGAACAATACGAAATCAATTCTTTCGATAAACTTCAAAAAATTATTGATGAAAGAGGACAAAAAGGCATGCAAATCCAACGTTTCAAAGGTTTAGGAGAAATGATGCCTCAACAGTTGTGGGAAACAACTATGGACCCTGCAACAAGAACATTGTTAAAAGTTAATATAGAAGACGCAATGCTTTGTGATCAGTTGTTCGATATTCTTATGGGTGACAAGGTTGACCCGAGAAGGAACTTCATTGAAGCAAACGCGGTCTATGCAACTAACATTGATACATAACAAACATCATAAAAAAAGCCTCTATTAAAGAGGCTTTTTTATTATAATTTTATAGGATAATCTTTAGGTATTTTCCAGCCATTCCGTCTAATCAATTCAGCACAATGCCCACCTGTAGCATTGGTTGACACAAATCCGTTATAACTTTTAAGACATGCATCTTTTAACATATCATTAGTCATATCTGTAGAAACAAGAGGCCTTAACACACATTTATTATTGTCAGAGTAAGCACCAGACAAAACAAATAAAAAATAATCTTTGCCTGCTTTATCATTTACATCTATAAGAAATTTACCCGTAATTTTTGCGTCAGGATATAATACTATTCTGGCATAATCTTTTGGAAGAGCTTCAAGTCTTAATGCAGAGCCATTTTTAAAATATACTTTATACCCTCCATTACCTGAGTTTTCTGACGCACTAATTTCAGCAGCAATTTCATAAGGTACATAATTCTGTAAATATTTTTTCCACCACTGCTTCATTATTTCGGCGTCTCTATGATTATTTTCATCACCAAAACTCCAATATTGACATTCATCATTGTCTGCTTCAGATCTCTTTACAGCTTGATTTACAGAAGAAACAAGTTTTGAAAGTCTTGTTTCTAATACTTGTTTTCTATGTGAACTTATCATACCGGGAATAGTCAATGCTGCAACAACACCTACAATACCTAAGGTGATTAATACCTCTGCCAATGTGAAAGCAGCTTTCTTGTCGTAAAACTGCCTAAGGAGCTTTAAATATTCGCCCCCCCCCCGGTACTACGTACATAGCCACTCTGTGCCGGTTTTGCATGAACGCTATGACTCATGGCATTTGGGTTTTGCATGAATGCCACAACAATCTCTTTTAATGATTTTTTCATAAAATTTGCTCCTTTTTGTTTATTATATCAAATTTTAATTATTATTTCAATATTATTTGAATTCAAAATGTTCTTGAGGTAAAATTTATATATAAATAGTATTAGAAAAGAGAGATTATTATGACAAAAAAAGAATTAATTTTTTTAGGACCCCCTGCCAGCGGAAAAGGCACTCAAACAACAAAATTAGCTGAATACTTAAATTTACCTCATGTTGATACAGGTTCACTTTTAAGAGCTGAAATTAAAAACGAAACAGAATACGGCAAATTGGCAAAATCTTTTATTGATAAAGGTCAATTGGTACCTGTAGAGCTTGTAAGCGATATTATCAAAAATCGTTTATCACAGCCTGATTGCCAAAACGGATACATCCTTGACGGTTATCCAAGAAGCGTTGAACAAGCCGACAAACTAGAAGAAATTAATAAAGCTATTGATAAAGAAAACGCTGATTTTAAAGCAATTTACTTTGATATTGATCAAGAATTATTAATTGACAGAATTATATACCGTCGTTCTTGCCCTAAATGCGGTGAAATTTACAATATTAAATTCCATCCTACAAAAGTGGAAGGTATATGCGATAAATGCGGCGAACCTCTTACTCAAAGAAAAGACGACAACAGAGAAACTGCTCAAGCTCGTTTCGAAACATATTTCAAAGAAACAGCTCCATTAATCGAATATTACAAAAATAAAAATGTGTTAAAAACTATCGACGCAAACGGTGACATTGACGTCGTTTGGGAAAGATTATTAGAGGTAATTAAATGATTCACAGAAAATCACGTGATGAAATTAAAAGAATGCGTCACGCTGGTCACATAGTTGCACTTGTTCATCAGGAAATGGCAAGAGTTATTGAACCCGGTATAAGCACAAAAGAACTTGATGATATTGCATTCAAAATCATTAAAGAAAATCGTGCTATTCCAACTTTTTTAGGATATAACGGTTTTCCAGGAAGTATTTGTGCTTCTATCAATGAAGAAGTAGTCCATGGTATTCCTCACCAAGATAGAATTGTCAAAGAAGGCGATATCATAAGTATTGATGTTGGAGCAACTTATGGCGGTATGGTAGGCGACGGAGCCTGGACTTATCCGGTAGGAAAAGTTTCTGCGGACTTGCAAAGACTTTTGGCTACGACAGAAGAAGCTCTTATGGCAGGTGTCAGCCAAATGCGTGACGGGAATGTGCTTGATGACGTTTCCTCAGCTATTGAAGCTGTTGCTAACAGAGAAAAACTCGGTATTGTAAGACAATACGGCGGACACGGCGTAGGACACAATATGCACGAAGATCCGTTCCTGTTTAATTACAAAGTTGGTGACAAAACTTTGCTTAAACATGGCATGGTGATTGCAATTGAACCTATGTTAAATCTTGGTGTTGATGAAGTAGAAGTTGGGGCAGATGATTGGACTGTAAGTACAATTGACAAACAGCCTTCCGCTCACTTTGAACACTCTGTACTGGTTACAGAAGATGAACCGCTGATTTTGACTAAACTAATACCGCAAGCTTAATTTGGAGAAAATATGAATTATTACGTTGGACTTGCCCTGGCTTCAGGGTCAAGTATGGATTCAGGTGTAGCAGTTATGGATGAGAATAACTCGCTTATTCTTGTAGACAAGTTATACACCATGAACGATATTATGCACTTTTTTGAAAACTTTCCTTCGCTTAAACAATCAAAAATTTGCATATCACTTGCCTGGGACAGAACAATGCTTAACGGTAAATGGAGAATTTTATCCAAACCTTACCAGCTTGTAAGTTCTAATTCTCTTATTCCAAATCAAGATAACTGGACTCAGCGTTACACATACAGAGGAACAGATTTTTTTAAATCACTAATTGAAAAAGGCATTGATATTAACAGATTTGAGTTATATCTAACTAGACAAAGTATGCAGTTAAATTCATGCTACAAGGAACGCTCACCTTCTGATTGCAAATTTTTGCAGCAAACACTGAAAAATGAGTGGGGGATTGATTTGCCTTCAAATATGATGCCAATGTCCCAATTAGAGGCAATTGTTGGTGCAATTCTTGCTAAAGAAAATGAATTAAACAAAAATAATATTAGGGTTATTTCAAATTTTAAAGATATGGACGTAATTAATGTCGTCGAAAATCCGAAAAAATTTGTTGCAGCTGTATAATTAGTTATTATTTCTTCCAAATATAAAGCTTAATGCTAAACAGAAAGCGGCACCTATACCCATACCCCATTTAAATCCGTTCCATTTAATATTTTTCATAGCTTCGCTTGCAGTGTTGTCCATTGTGCTTGCATTCTTTTTAAATGCAGCAAATCCGTTTGCAAATGAACTTTTTAGATTTTTCACTGAGGTGGAATCGGTAATACTTTCTTCTAAAACTTTACTCTTGTCTAAAATATCATTAATATTTTCGGCAACAGAAAGTTTATTCAAAAGCATTTTGCTTTCAGTGGATAAGTTCGTGCCGTTAGACAATTCACCGGCAGCTTGTTTCAAACCGTTTATTTGTCCGGTAACTTCTCTCTTATGAACATTGAAAGCCTGATTCACAAAAACATCTTTTGATACAGGAAGATAATAAGCTGTCATTCCAACAAGACCGCCAAGAATTGCTGCACCTGTTTTTTTTGTTTTACTATTCGGACTGCTTTGTACCATTGGTCCTATCGAAGCATCATAATTAGACATTCATACCTGCTTTCAAAATTTTATACCTTATTAGTTTGTCAGAAAAAGCAAAAATATTTTTTTTTGCTACTTATTTAAAATTTGTTAAGTGATGGAACTCAACTTCGAGTGCATCTGCAATAGCAAACAGTTTTTTAAGGCTGATATTTTTTTGACCATTTTCTACCCGAGTAATATACTCTCTTGATAAATCAACGGCCTCAGACAATTTCTCTTGTGACCAGCCTTTAATTTGTCTGTATTTTGCTATATTTTCACCCAAAAGTTTAAGCCTTGACATGTGACCTATTTTGCCCTAAAGTTACTATTATGTCAGTGACCTATTTGTCCGAAAGGAGGATTACTTTGAATAAAAACGCTTTCACATTGGCAGAAGTACTTATAACGCTTGGTGTTATTGGAGTTGTTGCTGCAATGACTCTGCCTTCAATAATTCAAAATAAACAAAAGAAAGATTTAGAAGTATCTTTTAAAAAATCATATACAAATTTTTACAACGCATTTAACAAATCAAAAATTAATGAACCATCTTTATGGGATGATATTAATAGAATTAATCCATATCCGGATATTGCCAAAGCTATTTATTCTGAGTATAAAAAAATAACCATCGTCAACACAAAACAAAAAGAAAAATATCTTTCTAAAATAAGAACATACACTTTAAAGAAAGGGGTTTTGCCTGAATGCAGCCAATTATTCAGAGGTGACAGCAGCATTATTGTACCAGATGGAAGTGCTATCTCTGTATCACAAAATTGCGATACAAATTGGGTTGTATTGGATGTAAATGGAATAAACAAAGGACCCAATGCATATGGTCATGATGTATTCATATTTAATATATCAAAGAAAGGTAAATTTGGTCCTGCAA
Organism: Candidatus Gastranaerophilaceae bacterium; assembly: GCA_046955055.1. Taxonomy (GTDB): domain Bacteria; phylum Cyanobacteriota; class Vampirovibrionia; order Gastranaerophilales; family Gastranaerophilaceae; genus JBKUMA01. The sequence goes on along the minus strand of JBKUMA010000093.1, from coordinate 326 downwards.
CTATAGAAGTTGAGCAAAAATATAATGAAGACGGTACACCGGCTCCTGGATATGAGTCTTCCCCAGAATTTGCAAACAAATGTTCTTTAGATAGTAAATCCAATATAAATGGAGCCACTTGTGCTATTTTTGCACTCTCAAATACTTGCCCTTACGATTCAAACAAAACTTACTGGGAATGTCTACCTTAACTTAGGCAACTGTCAATAATTTTTTTGACTTCTTCATGTATTTCTTCGATTGATTTAGAAGCATCAATAACTTTAATTCTATTTGGCTATTTTTTTGCAAGTTCCAAATAACCGTTTCTTAATCTATTATGAAAT
>JBKUMA010000092.1:0-6397 GCA_046955055.1 Candidatus Gastranaerophilaceae bacterium | reverse complement strand
GTAAAAAGGAGGTTTATAATTATGAAAAATTCATCCATTAGCGGCACCGTTTGCGGGGGGGGGGCAGAAATTTAAAGCTCCTTAAAGGGTTTACATTATCAGAAGTTTTAATAACCATAGGTATAATCGGTGTTGTTGCCGCATTGACACTGCCGGTTTTAATAGCTAAGTACAAGGATAATGAATATGCTGTGAGATGTAAAAGAACATATTCTTTAATTAATCAGGCTATTCAAAGGTATCAGGCTGACGCCGGAGTTGCTGGTGATATTACAGGATTGTTCGACGTTACAAAAACTTCTGCAGAAGTACTTGAGAATTTTTCAAAATATTTTGAAGTGATTAGGGTCTGTAAGAATTTTACCGGTGATTGTTCAAAGTATAGATATAGCGTATTATACGCTTATCCAGTGTATGATGTTGATTCAATGGCACAATCAACTTTTATGTCTTCTCCTTTGATAATTTTAAAAGATGGTTCTATTATAAATGTCTTACAAAAAGCTTCTTGCAATCATATAACTTCAGGACCTAGTTACAATCCTGATGGATCGATTATAGTTGATTCTGACGGCAATCCTGTAGTTTTTGAATGGCATAATAATTATTGTGCATCTTTGACTTTTGATACAAACGGTATTGCAGGACCAAACAAGTTTGGTGCCGATATGTTTCAGGTGAAGATTTATAAAGATGGCAGTATGGCAGGCAGCTGGGGTGGTGCTGGTGCTGCAAGTTTAAATAGTATATTAAGCGGTGAAGCTCCTATTTATAAAAAGTACAGTAAAGGAAGTACAAAAGATTAAATAGAGGCTAAATTAAATTTTTGTTTTATAATTGCTGTATGGAACTAATTCTTGAAAAAGCCCGAAAAAATCATATTTTATCAAAAGATGAAATTGTTAGTTTACTTTCAAATGATGATATAAATGAAGCACTTTTTAAATCTGCTGACGAAGTCAGACAAGAGTTTGTAGGTGATGAAGTGCATTTGCGGGCTTTGATTGAATTTACCAATATATGTAGATGTAATTGTTTTTATTGCGGTTTAAGATCAGAAAACAAAAATGCTGAAAGATACAGGCTCACTGAAAAAGAAATAATTGATTGTGCAAAAAATGCTGTAGAGTTTGGTTACAAAACTATAGTTCTTCAAGGTGGTGAAGACAGCTTTTTTACGGCAGATTATCTTGGTGAAATTATTTCTGAAATTAAACAGTCTGGTGCTGCTATAACATTGAGTATCGGTGAAAGAACTTATGAAGAATACAGGCATTTGAAAGAATGTGGTGCGGATAGGTTTTTACTAAGAATAGAAACTACTGATGAAAATTTATATAAAAAAATGCACCCTAATATGAGTCTGCAAAACAGAAAAAAATGTCTTTATGATTTAAAAAAGATAGGTTTTGAAACAGGAACAGGTTCTCTTGTAGGGCTTCCCGGTCAGACTTTAGAGTCTTTAGCGGATGATATTTTGTTTTTCAAAGAACTTGATGCTGATATGATAGGAATTGGTCCTTTTATTGCACATCCTGATACGCCTTTAAAAGATGCTTCGGGCAATAATTTTATGCTTGCGTTAAAGGTTATGGCGATAACAAGAATTTTAATGCCGGATATAAATATTCCTGCAACAACGGCAATGGAAACTTTATTCAAAAATGGAAGAACAATTGCTTTGAAAAGCGGTGCTAATGTTATAATGCCAAATGTAACAGATGGAAATTACCGAAAAAAATATGAAATTTATCCCGGTAAAGTTTCAGTTGATTATTCTGCAGTATCAGCGATGTTAAACTCTATCAATAGAACTGTGGGTAAAGATAAAGGGTTTAGAAAAAAGATTGTTTAAGTGAGGTTATATTATGAATGTTTCTGAAAATTTGTTAGATTTAATAGGTAATACTCCGTTGGTAAAAATTAATAAAATGAATAATACTAACGCGACTATACTTGCAAAAGTTGAAAGTTTTAATCCTGGCGGCTCAATAAAAGACAGGCCTGCCTTAAGTATGATTGAACAGGCAGAGAAAGACGGAATAATTCATAAGGGTGCAACCATTATTGAACCAACAAGCGGTAACACAGGTATAGGGCTTGCAATGGTTTGTGCAATAAAGGGTTATAAGGCTATCTTCACTATGCCTGAAACAATGAGCCTTGAAAGACGTATGCTTTTAAAAGCATATGGTGCGGAATTGGTATTAACTGAGGCTTCTAAGGGAATGCAAGGGGCGGTTGATAAGGCAATGGAATTAAGAGAGAATATTGTGAATTCTTTTATTCCTATGCAATTTAATAATCCGGCAAATCCCCAAAGTCACATTGATACTACAGCAGAAGAAATTTGGCAAAGTACTGACGGACAGGTGGATATAGTCGTTGCAGGTGTCGGCACTGGCGGAACAATAACAGGACTTGCAAAAGGACTAAAAAATAAGAATGTTCTTATCGAAACAGTTGCAGTTGAACCAATGTCATCTCAAGTCCTTGCCGGTGAGAAGGCTGGACCGCATAAAATTCAGGGTATAGGGGCAAACTTTGTGCCTCAAAATTTTGATAAAAATGTTGTTGATAAAATTGTCCCTGTAAGTGATGAAAACGCCATTGAAACTGCTCGTTCTCTAGCAACAGAGGAAGGTATCCTATGTGGAATATCATCAGGAGCCGCAATGTGTGCAGCTCTTCAAATCGCAAAACATCCGCACAATGAAGGTAAACTTATTGTTGTAATTTTGCCGGACAGTGGAGAAAGATATCTCAGCAGTCCTTTATATGAAAATTTGAAATAAAAGTTAATAATGAAATGTGTTACATTACATTGTAAAGATGATTTGTAAATAAATGTAACAAAAATAAAATATTTGCAATATGACTGAAATTTAAGTATACTCTCAGATATGATATGATATGATATGATTGGTTGGGCGTTTTTTGCAAATTTTAATTACTTCCAAAGACGATTGTTTTTATATAAATACAAGCGTATAAAAACAAGAGGAGAACTTTATGTCAGTAAATGTTACAGTTGGAAGCGGCCAGGGCATTACTCAAGCCATCAAATCCAAATTGGAAGCTGATGGTGTGAAGTTAAAGAATGTTAAACTTGCTGATTGGCAAAAAGTTATGGAGCTGGTTAATAAAAACCAGCAGCAAATTAACAAATATAATGCAGCAAATCCTAATGCGAAACAAGAGAGTATTTTTACAGGCGGCAGTGATTCATCTAAAATTGCTAACAAACAGAATTGGAAAACTGATTTCAAGGTAAATGCCGGTCAGACAATGCAAATTGATTCAGGTATTTTTGCACAAATAAAAGCAATTTTATCAGGGCAGTCCGTTAATGATATTTCCCATGAAGCACCAAAACCTTTAAAAGATGAAAAGCCACACGGAAGTATTGTAAAAGATGAAAATATAAAACATCATGAAACTTTGCCTGAAAATATAAACTTGGCATCTGATAAACAAAAAGCTATAACAGAAAATCAGGTTGATAATTTTGGCGGTAAAGTTATAAAACGTGAGGTAAATGGAGAAAAACAGGACATTGCTGTTGTTAATATTGACGGACAAAAGGTTCGCCGTGAAGTAAAAGAAGACGGTACTTTAGGGGATACTCTTGTTCCTGTTTCAACACTTGGTAAAAATAAATACATTACACAAACCGAAATGGATGAACGCATTAAAAATGTTTTTCCAGAAGGTTTGCCGGACGGTGTAACGGCGAGTTACGTTTCTATAGGCGGAACTCCGACACTTGTTTTCAAAAAAGATGGTAAAACACTTGATCAGGCCCAGTTAAGGGAATTAGTTAAAAATAATAATGATGTATCAATGACTCCTGAAACTAAGCAAACAGTTGTTACATCTAATGAAAATACGCAGCAGACTCCTGAAACATATAATTATGATAACGACAGTCTGTACAAACAAATGTCTGAAACATTAGAAAAGCTAAAAAGTAATATAAGTGATTTTGAGAAACAAAATAATATAACAAAAGATGATCCTTTTAGCGAATCTGATGCAATGTTTGCTGAAGGATATAGTGATTACAGTTCTAATAAATTTTTATACGGTTCTATAAAAAAAGATTACGATTCATACAAAAAAATAATGGATAATTGGAAAAATGGTTCAAAATCCAAGGCTTATTCTGCCAATCGCAACGTTAACGGAAGAAATATTTTGAGTGTTAATTACACAAATATAGAATGCATAACATTAAAAAATGGACAAAGAGCATATAAAACAGATCAAGGAACTTTTTATCCATACAATGACGGAAATCCAGGTAATAAACCTGTACCAGAAGATTTATTATAAACATTTAAAAGGCGGGAATAACTATTCCCGCCTAAAATACGAATATTTCCTCTGTAAAGGTTACATCATTCCGCCCATGCCGCCCATACCAGGCATTGCAGGAGCTTCAGGTTTTTCTTCAGGAATATCAACAACAGCTGCTTCAGTTGTTAATAGCATTGAACCTACTGATGCTGCATTCATTAATGCAGAACGAGTTACTTTTGCAGGGTCAACAATACCTGATTTAAACATATCAACGTATTGGTCATTTAACGCATCATAACCGTATGCACCATCGTGTGAAGTTACTGTATCAACTACAACATCAGCTTTAGCACCGGCATTATGTGCAATTGCTCTTAGAGGTACATCTAGTGAAGCGGTTAAGATTTTGAAGCCGATTTTTTCATCATCTGAACCAAATTCTGTTGAGTTAATTGTTTTTTCAAGTTTTTGCTGAACTCTTACTAATGCAACGCCGCCGCCAGGAACAATGCCTTCTTCGTTAGCAGCTCTTGTTGCGTTAAGAGCGTCTTCTATTCTTAACTTTCTTTCTTTAAGTTCAACTTCACTTGCTGCACCTACTTCGATTACAGCAACACCGCCTGATAACTTAGCGATACGTTCTTGAAGTTTTTCTCTATCGTATTCAGAGTCAGAAGCTTCCATTTGTTTTCTGATTAAGCGAACTCTGTCTTCAACTGCTTGTTTAGTTTCGTTGCCGACAACTATAGTTGTTTCGTCTTTTGTTACAGTAACACGTTTTGCTTTACCTAACATTTGTGTTGTAACGTTTTCAAGCTTGATACCAAGTTCTTCTGTGAACATTTCGCCGCCTGTTAGAATTGCAATATCTTCAAGCATAGCTTTTCTTCTGTCACCAAATCCAGGAGCTTTAACAGCAACAGCTCTTAAAACTTTTCTCATTGTGTTAACAACTAATGTTGCCAAAGCTTCGCCTTCAACATCTTCAGCAATTAACAATAAAGATTTACCATCTCTTGCAACTTGTTCTAATAGCGGAACTAAGTCAGAAATCAAGTTGATTTTTTTGTTACAGCAGAATACATAAGCGTCATCTAAAACTGCTTCCATTCTTTCTGCGTCTGTTACGAAATATGGTGATAAGTAGCCTTTATCAAACTGCATACCTTCAACAACTTTTAAGTTAGTACCGAAAGATTTGCTTTCTTCAACAGTAATAACACCGTCGTGACCAACTTTTTCCATTGCTTCTGCAATAAGTTCACCAATTTCTTTATTGTTGCCTGCAGAAATTGCAGCAACTTGGGCGATTTCTTCTTTTGTATTAACCGGTCTTGACATATCTTTGATTTCTTTAACAGAAATTTCAACTGCTTTGTCAATACCGCGTTTCATAGACATAGGGTTTGCACCTGCTGTAAGGTTTTTCAAACCTTCTTTTACGATTGCTTGTGCTAATACAGAAGCTGTTGTTGTACCGTCGCCAGCTACATCATTTGTTTTTGATGAAACTTCTTTTAACAGTTGAGCACCTGCGTTTTCTAAACCGTCTTTAAGTTCAATTTCCTTAGCGATAGTAACACCATCGTTAACGATTTGAGGAGCACCGTATTTTTTTTCTAAAATAACGTTACGTCCTTTAGGTCCCAATGTAACTTTTACTGCGTCTGCTACTGCGTCTATACCTTTAAGAAGCGATTTTCTTGCTTCTTCATTAAATACTATACGTTTTGCCATAATGTAAATCTCCTATAATTACTCAATAATCGCTAATGCATCTTTTACTGAAAGGATTTTGTATTCAGTTCCGTCCATTTTGATATCTGTTCCTGAATATTTAGCATAAAGGATTACGTCACCTACTTTTACATCCATAGGTTCTCTTTCGCCTTTATCGTTCATTTTTCCTGCCCCAACTGCTACAACTTCCCCCTTTTGAGGTTTTTCTTTAGCACTGTCAGGAATAAAAATTCCGCCTTGTGTTTGTTCTGTGTCTTCAATAACTTTAATAACAATTCTGTCGCCTAATGGTTTTAACATAATATCTCCCTTTCTCTTATAAATTTAAAACTACATTATATTTATATAATAGAAT